>NZ_JCBCUZ010000027.1:0-68155 GCF_059862735.1 Pseudomonas sp. MF06569
GGTTTATGCTCCACGCTTCCTTCCCACACTTGGTCACCCTCATGCAGTTGCGCTTCGCTTCATTCGCTGTGGCCAGCTCAAGAGAGGACTTTCACCTCTAGGATGGCGCCCATGCTGGGCGCACAAGGGACTCGCCGTAAGGGCGAAACCATCACTTCAGTTAACCGCGAATGCCGGATATGTACCCCGTGTGCCAGTTGTTTTGCGATGCCCCACACCTATGCCGAGTACATATCCATTCGATGTGTCACGGCTCTCTACGGGTTCCGCCCTTACGGCGTGTCACTTTTTCCAAACGCCGAAAAAGTACCCACCAAAAAGGCTTGCCCTACCATACGGCCGCCTCGCCCAGGCTCGGTGGTTCCCTCACTCCGGCACTGTTATGGGGGCACGCCGCGACGGGCCATCCATGGCCCATCGCGGCTGGCGCGGCGTCCTGCCGCGCCACCCCCATAACAGCACCTGCGTTCGGCCTTCTGTGATGGGCATTCGCATCGTCTGGACATACGTGTGGCTCCAGCAAAAGCAAAAGCAAAAGCCATCGCAGACGCCACAGAACCTTGCGCAAAACGTTTAAGCGCCAACATACAAGCCGCTGACGAGTAGTGCGAGGCTGCGTTCGATCACGCAGCGGTCGCAAAACCGGAATACGCGGTTTACCTGATAAACCTGGAAGGCTGATTTTACGACGGCTACGCCGCCGATCGCAGCCTCGCACGGCTCGTCAGCGACTACAGATCGTGAATGCAACCCACCAACCAGGCCGGCCGGTCGGCCGCCTCGGCGGGCAGTGCTTTTGATCTGCCCGCCCCTTCGGGAGGCCGAGTGGAGGTTCTGCGCAGTGGGTCGATCGGCATGGATACCGGGAGAGCCGTGTTGGGCCAGGGATGGCCCGTCACGGCGGGCCCACGGAGCGAAACCATCATTTCAGTTAACCGCAAATGCCGGATATGTACCCCGTGTGCCAGTTGTTTTGCGATACACCCGCACCTATGCCGAGTCCATATCCATTCGATATGTCAGCTGACGAGTGAAACGAGGCTGCGCAGGACGCCTACAGCAACCCCGCCCGCAACTCATTCTTCGCCACTTTGTTCGACGCATTCACCGGCAGCGCCTCATAAAACCGCACCATCCTGGGAACCTTGTAGTTGGCCATATGCTCACGGGCCCACAGGATCAGCCCGGCTTCATCCAGCGCCTGACCATGACGCAACACCACGCAGGCACACCCCACCTCCCCCATGCGCTCGTCAGGTACTCCGATCACCGCCACCTGGGCAATCGCCGAATGCTCTATCAACCCGGCTTCGATTTCCGCCGGGTAGCAATTGAATCCGCCCACGATAAACATGTCTTTGAGCCGGTCGGTGATGCGCAAGTTGCCCGACGCGTCCTGCTCGCCAATGTCGCCTGTGTGCAACCAGCCTTCACTGTCGATGGTTTCAGCCGTGGCGTGCGGGTCTTCGAAATACCCCTTCATCACGTGAAAACCACGCAGGCAGATTTCCCCCGTACTGCCCGCCGGCAATGCCCGGTTTTGCGGGTCGCGAATGCTCACTTCGGTCCCCGGGATCGCCCGGCCACTGGTGCCGGCAATAACCGTCGCAGCGTCGCCCGGGTCACAGATGGTCGCCAGGCCGCCGCACTCAGTGAGGCCATAGGCGGTGGTGACGACCGAGAAGCCCAGTTCGCGACGCATGCGCTCGATCAGGATCGGTGGAATGGTCGCCGCGCCCGTGACGGCAATGCGCAGGCTCGACAGATCGGTTTCAGCCAGCTTGGGATGGGCCAGCATCGACAGGTACAAGGTCGGCGGCCCCGGCAGCACGCTGATGCGCTCAGCCGCAATACGCTGGAACACCGCTTCGGCATCGAACACCGGATGGGGCAGGATCGTCGCGCCCGCCAGCAGGCACGTCAGCCAGCCCGCCTTGTAGCCAAAGGCATGAAAAAACGGGTTGATCACCAGGTATCGGTCACCGGCCTGCAGACCGATCACTTTCACGTACTCGCTAAAGGCCCGGATATTCTGCCCGTGAGCGCTCATCACGCCCTTTGGCTTGCCGGTGGTGCCGGAAGTGAACAGCAAGTCGCTCAGATCATCAGCGCCCACCCCGGATGCCCGCAACAGCGCTGCCGATTCACTGATGGCCGTACCCAGGGCCAGAAAGCCGTTCCAGTTCAGGCCCTGGGAACTGCCAGCCGTGGTTTCGCCCAGCAGGACCAGACACTCAAGGCTCGCCGGACGACAGGGCGCCAGCATCGCCAGATAATCAGTCCCCAGAAACTGCGGCTGCACGAATAACACCCTTGCCCCGCTACGCTGCAGGATATCCGCAGCTTCACTGCCTTTCATGCGGGTGTTGATCGGCACCATCACCGCGCCCGCACAGTGGATGCCCAATGCAGCGATGATCCAGTCCCGCCCGTTAGGTGCCCAGATCGCCACCCGATCGCCCTTGCCGATGCCCTGGGCCATCAGGCTGCGGGTTACGGCCAGGGCCAGGCCCGGCAGTTCGCTGTAGTCGGTGCAGGTCCCATGCTCTTCAATGGCGGTACGCCCGGCATGGTGCTGCGCGGCACTGAGCAGTAATTGTGGAATCGAGCAGGGCAGGATCTGTTGCAGGCTGGAAGTCATCAGGCACTCGTCTGGCAGATTATTCGGGAAAGCACACACGCAGTTGTTCGCTGTTGGGCACTGATTGGCACGCCAGCACCCAGCCGTCGTTCAGTTCTTGTTGGTCAAGGGCATCGTTGCGCAGCATCTCTACACTGCCGCGCTCAACCGTACACATGCAGGTCGCGCAGGAACCCACCAGGCATGAACTGGGCGGTTTCAACCCCGCGCGCTGCATGGCGTTGAGCAGCGTTTCGCCTTCAGCACAGGGTACTTCGAACTCTTCACCGTCAAGGCGAACCGAAAGCTGGCTGCCAATCACATCGGTGTTGACCGGGCCCGGGGCCGCCACGCTGCCTTCTTCAGGCAACGACACAAACCGCTCGACGTGGATGCGCCCGTGGTCCATGCCGATGTCATGCAAGGCGCTGACAGCAGCGTCCATGAACGGGCCAGGCCCGCAGATATAGGCCTGGGCATGAACAAATGGCAGGGCCATCTGCGCAAGTTGCGCCACGCCAGGAATACCCTGTACCGAGTCCAGCCAGTGAATCACCTGCAAGCGCTGGGGGTAGGCACTGGCCAGGGCTTTGAGCTCAGCCGCAAAAATCACCGACGCTTCATCACGGTTGGCGTAAACCAGCAGAATCCGGCCTGTACCGGCAATCAAGGCCGAGCGCAGGATCGACAGCACCGGAGTCACCCCGCTGCCGCCACCAAACAGCACAAAGTCATCGTCAAAATGCCGAGGGACAAACACCCCGGCCGGGGCCAGCACCTCAAGTTGATCGCCTTCGCGCACGTGCTCGCACAACCAGTTGGAAGCACGCCCGTCCCGGACTTGCTTGATCGTTACGCGCAACGGTTCGTCTTGCAGCGGCGTGCTCGACAGCGAATAGCAACGCGGCAACCAGCCGCCTTCGAAGGGTACGCGCAAGGTCAAGAACTGCCCGGGCTTGTAGGCAAACTGTTCACGCAGGGCCAACGGAACGTCGAACACCAGGGATCTGGAGTCCGCCGTTTCAGTCACGACTTGCGCCACACGCAGGGAGAAATACGCAGGTTGGGTCATATCAGATACTCATCACAAACGGGCTACTTGCGCTCATGGGGTCACCTTGGTGGTTTCTGTGGGAGCGGGCTTGCTCGCGATGGCATCACTGCGCTCATCGATGGAAACCGCGCCGCCTGTATCGCGCACAAGCCCGCTCCCACACGAGGCAGCCAGCCCCGCACGGCGGCCCGAAAACACGCAGTCAGCCAGCGACAGTCCGCTGATGTAGAGGTGTGACGCCACGCCGATGGCTGTGCGCCCCGCACTGAACAGGCCCGCAATCGACTGGCCTTGTGCGTCCAGGACTGCGCCATTTGATTCATCCACCTTAAGGCCGCCCAACGTCAGCGCCCCCAAGGGGAATATCGGGTTGCCAACGCTGATATCGCAGGCATACAACGGCCCTTTGTCCAGCACCTGACGGCTGCCTTCAGACTTGCCAAAGGGATCCGGTGCGTCGCCTCGGGCACCGGCGTTGTAGGCGCGCAATGCACCACTCAACTCCCCGGCCTGCATGCCACAGGCCGTCGCCAACTGGTCAGGGTTGTCGCCCTTGCGGACCTTGAGCAGCATCAAGGCCAGCGCCGGCAAGGTCTGGAACCACCAATAGCCCCCAAACAGCGCCTGGCGGATCGCCTGTTTGCGCAAGCGCGCATCCATTACCAGCCAGGCCTGCCCCCCCTGCTCTTCGCATAAAGGCTGGCCTAGGGTGGCGCCGTAGACTTCTTCGTTGCAAAACCGTTGGCCGAGGGTGTTGACCACGATGCCCTTGGGCCAACAGTGCGGCGGGTTGATAAAGCGCCAGGCCGATACCCGGCTCAAACGCTCGCTTCTGGCACCCACCGACTGCCCCAGCAGCAGGCCGCTACCATCGCAACCGGTCGCGCCGACCTTGAAATTGCGGCGAAAGTTGGGCGCATAATCGCGGATCAGTCCGCGGTTGAAGATAAACCCCCCGGTACTGAGAATGACGGCGCGCCTGGCCCGGATCAGCACCGGCTGCCCATGATCGCGCTCCAGCTGGCTGACTTTTTGCCGCAGGCGATCGCAGTAGCCGGGGGCGAAATTTTGCAGGCGCTCGGCCCGTGCCGCCAGGCGTGCATGCAAGCGCGCTTCGCGACTGCCCTCGGGCAAGCTCCAGAACTCGGCGCCAACCACGCGCCCGCTGGCATCCACCACCAAACGCCGGGCAGCGGATTGCAGCAAGGGTTGCACTCCGTCACGCAGGCAGGCGGCTTTCAAGTGGGCGTACAACACCGCGCCGCACTGGCCCTTGCCTACGGTGCGATGACCCCGTGGCGCCGGGGGTTGATCACCGCCGTGGGAGGGCACCAGCTCATTGCCCGAGTAATACAGGAAGTAGCCATCGGACGGGTATGAGGTCTTGCCCCCCGGCGGCATGCTATGGCCGTAGCGGGCACCGTGACTCTCAAGCCAATCGAGGTTGCTGACGCTGTCGTCGCAAAATTTTTGCAGGGTGGCATCGCTGATCACACCCCGGGTTTCGTGCTTGAGGTAGTCGAACATCGCTTGCGTGCTGTCGTTGAACCCTGCGGCCTGCTGGTGCCGAGTCCCACCGCCTGCATACACCACGCCTCCACTCTTGGCACTGGCACCGCCACCGGTAAAGCGGTCGGCCACGATCACATGGGCGCCATTGCTTATGGCCTCCAGCGCGGCGCAGGCGCCTGCCGCGCCCCAGCCGATCACCAGCACGTCGCAGGTGTCTTGCCAGTCCCGCGCGGTCAGTCGTTCGGCCTGCAAGGGCGCGAGGATCTTGCTGTTGCTGGAGCTGCTCTGCGCCCGGCTCATGACAGTGCCCGTACCCGGGCGCTGGCGGTTGCCGACACGCTGCTGGCGATATGGTTGGCAGCGATGTAGCCGAAAGTCATTGCCGGGCCCAGGGTGCCACCGGCACCGGGGTAGCTGATGCCCATCACCGATGCCGAGCAGTTGCCGATGGCATACAGGCCAGGGATTGGCTGGCCGTCTTCTCGTACGACCTGAGCGTGCTGGTTGGTCAGCAATCCGCCCTTGGTGCCGATATCTCCGGCATCCAGGCGCATGGCGTAATACGGGCCTTTGCGTAACGGTGCCAGGCACGGGTTGGGCTTGATATTGCTATCGCCATAGTAGCGATCGAACACGTTGCCACCGCGATCGAAGTCAAGATCGACCCCGGTTTGGGCGTAGCTGTTGATTTTTTGCACGGTGCTGCTCAAGCCCTGGGCATCGACCCCGATTTGCATGGCCAGCGCGTCCAGGCTGTCGGCCTTCCAGTACACGGTATTGAGCCATTCCTTGCGCAGACGGCTGTCGGGGACCACCTGGGCCGGCATCAACGGGCCCATGGCGTAGTGAAAACGGAAGTGACCATCGAAGATCACCCACGACGGCACCGAGCGGCCGCCAGTCTTGCGGTTGTCTGTGTACATGGCGTCGACGAACTCCAGGTACGGCGCCGCTTCGTTGACAAAGCGATGCCCCAGGCTGTTGACCACAATGGCCCCCGGAAACGCCCGTTCGGCAAACACGCCACGGGGTTTTTCCTCGCCTGGCACGGCAATGGTGGGAGCCCACCAGGCCCAGTCCATCAGCGCCGTGGCCGCACCGATATTGAGTCCCGCCTCAAGTGCGGCCCCGGTGTTGTTGCCCGGTGGCGTAGCGCTCCAGCTGGCCCGGGTGGGTTGCGGCAGGTATTTCTCGCGCAGGGTTTGATTCTGCTCAAAGCCGCCGGAGCCAAAAATCACCCCACGGCGGGCCTTGAGTTCCAGGACTTTGCCACCCGTTGCAACCTTGATCCCGCTGACCCGATCACCGTCGAGCAACACGTCCTGAAAGTCAGTGTTGAGCCATAACGGCACGTTGCGATCCATCAGGGAACGGCGCAACGACGCCACCAGGGAGCTGCCCAGTGCGGCGCGGCGGTCGTATTTGCTTTTGCGGCGCCATTTGAAGTCGAGTTTGTAGCGGGCCATCAGCCTGAAAATCAGCCATTGCCAACCAAAACTGCGGGCCATGGCCTTGTGCGCGTCGCGGGCCGTCCAGGCAATGCGCCCCATCAGCAGGGTCGACGGCGAAGGCTTGCGCAGGTTGGGCAGCTCTTCAGCCAGCAGGCTGGTGTCGAATAGCTCCGGGTCCAGGGTGCGACCACCTGGCAAGGCGCCGGGCAGTTGCGGGTAGTAATCGGGGTATTTATCGGCCACGGCGTAACGCACGCGGCTGTTGTCGGTGAGCTTTTTGATCATCGGCGCGGCGTTGTCCAGATACGCCTGCAACCGCTGTGGATCACCGTGCTCGCCGGTGGCGGCCTTGAGGTATTGCAGGGACAGCTCAGGGCTGTCCTGCCCGCCAATGGCGGCAAAATAATGGTTGTTCGGGATCCAGATACCGCCGCCGGAAATCGCCGAGGTGCCGCCATATTTATCGCTTTTTTCGACAATCAGAACCGACAGGCCCTGATCAGCCGCAAACAGGGCCGAGGTCATGGCGCCGGCGCCGGAGCCGACAACAATTACGTCATAGCTGGACTGAGACTGATCGTGAGCCGTCATTATTGTTATGCCTTGCGCTGAGGTCAGAGGTTGATTACCGGGTCACAGAATTGACCCGATCAGACAAAAGGGTCCGCGTTGGGCATGCCCAGCTGTACAAGACCGTAACTGCGGCGGTAAGCCGCCTCGTTGTTGGCGATATGCCCGCGAGCCTGGTGCAGGTCACGGAAGTAACGCGCCACCGGATTGGTGTTGTACAAGCCCGAAGCGGCCATGCAGCGCAGCAGGTCACTGACCCGATCGGCGCAGACGTTGGTCACGTGGGAGGACTGATAGCGATACAACAGACGGGTCTCGACATCCGGGTATTCCCCGGCTGCGGCCAGTGCCAGCAGGTGCCCGTAGTTGCGCATCAGCACCAGCTTGAGCGAGTCGACGGTGATGATGGCTTCGGCCACGGCCGCCTGGGCCGCCGGGTCTTCGGCGGTTTTGGCGCCGTGCTTGCCAATGTGCTTTGCCGCGTTATCGCGAAACTCGTTGATGGCCCCTTGCAAGGCACCAAGGGCCGACGTCGATACGGCGCGGGCAAACACCTGGGCAAACGGGATCGAGTACATCGGGTTGGTATTGACCAGGCGCCCCGGCGTAGCTTCGATGCTGAAGTTATTGGTGCGCTGGACCCGGTGGGCCGGGACAAAAACGTCTTCGACAACGATGTCGTGGCTGCCGCTGCCACGCAGGCCCAGCACGTCCCAGTTCTGTTCGATGCGATAGTCGCTGGCCGGAATCAGGAAGGTGCCGTGTTCGGTAGGGCCCGTTTCGTCTTGCGGCACGATGCCCCCGAGCAGGCACCACTGTGCATGCTGGCTGCCACTGGAAAAACCCCAGCGTCCGCTGACCTGAAAACCACCCTTGACCGGCGTGACCTTGGCCACCGGCATGTAGGTGGAAGCCACCAGCACGGAGCTGTCCTCGCCCCAGACATCACGCTGGGCCTCCATCGGGTAACGCGCCAGTTGCCACGGATGCACACCCACCACGCCAAAGACCCAGGCCGTGGACATACAGCCTTCAGCCAAGGTCATCTGGATTTCAAAAAAGGTGCGCAGATCGACTTCATGACCGCCCCAGATCTTGGGCTGCAGGGCACGAAACAAACCGGCTTCTTGCATGTCACGAATGGTTTCGTCGGGCAGTTTGCAGTCTTTGTCCGCCTGGGCTGAACGGCTTTTGAGCGCAGGAATCAGATTGCGCGCACGTTGCAGCAGCTCAAGCTCAATCGGACTTTTCTCTCGTATCTGATCCATCCGTGTGTTCTCCGTCAGTCTCTCGCTGCGCGAATGCGCGGGCGGTGTATGATGAATAATCCGGCCTGTAACGCTGTGGTTCATCGTCAAAGCGGACTAGGCACACGGCATCACACTGAACTTGTGTGGGAGCGGGCTTGCATCGCGAGCAAGCCCGCTCCCACCGTTTCAGAGGATCGGCAGTGCCGCGAATGGCCGCGCCTGTTCAATCTGCGCACTCAGGCGCAGCAACACGTCTTCGCCGCCCAATGGCCCGGTGAACATCATGCCGATGGGCAGGCCCTTGTCGCTCATGCCCACCGGCAAGGAAATGGCCGGCTGGCCGCTGACGTTGGCCAATACGGTAAAGGACGCGCTGCCCATCGCGTTGTGGGCATAGCTCTCCCAGGGCTGATTGAGGCTCAAGAGCCCCAGGTCCGGCGTGACATTGGCCGTCACCGGCGACAGGATCACGTCAAACGTCTGGAACTGATCTTCCATGTAGCCGCCGATGGTTTCGAACGACTGGCGCGCACGGTACAGGCCTTCTCCAGTGACTTTTTGGGCATTGCCCAGCACCACCTGGGTGATGCGCTCGTAGTCATCGGCCGTTGCGCTTCGCCCCAGCACTTGCTCGCGATCGTGAACCATCGTCAGCAATGCATCGCCAATCACCGAACCATGGGCACCGAACAACTGCCTCGGATCGACATTCAGGCGCAGCTCTTCAACGTCATGCCCCTGGGCTGCGAGGCGTTTGGCGGTGTCGTCCAGCACCCTCGCCACCTCCGGGTCCAGCGGTGCGCCGGTCAGCGAGTCACGCACCACGCCGATGCGCAAGCGACCGGGGGCCGTGCGCAGTTCTTCGACATAAGGGCGTACCAGCGGCTTGGCCCAGTACGGGCTGCCGGCCTCGTGCCCCTGCCCGGCATCCATGAACAACGCCATATCGCGTACATTGCGCGACACCACGTTGCCTACGCTGGCCCCAAACCAGCCCTCATATTTTCCCGGGCCGCTGGGGGTTCGGTAACGCGTCGGCTTGAGCCCGACCAGGCCGCAGTAAGACGCCGGAATCCGGATCGAACCGCCGCCGTCCGTGGCGTGGGCCACGGGAACAATCCCCGCTGCAACGGCCGCAGCCGCCCCACCGGATGAGCCGCCCGCGCTTTTTGCCAGATTCCACGGGTTGCGGGTTTGCCCCCACAGCAGGGATTCGGTGGTGGTGGTCAATCCGAATTCCGGGCAGGTGGTCTTGCCAAACGGCACGGCACCGGCCGCCTGATAACGGGCAATCAGGGTGCTGGTATGGGGGGCCAGCGGCGCATCTTTGTAGAGGCGGCAACCATTGGTGGTGCGGGTGCCTTCCAGGTAGGTATTGAGGTCCTTGATCAGGATCGGCACCCCGGCCAGAGGGCCCGTGGTCGACGCACCGCTGGCAGCACGGGCCTTGAGCAGCGCATTGGCGTAGTCGTCATGGCGCATGTTGACCGCATTGACCCTGGGATTGATCGCATCACATCGGGCCATGGCCGCCGCGAGCAGGTTTTGCGGGCTGAGTTCGCCTTTGTGTATGGCACGGGCCATGTCAGTGGCGTCCATCGCCAGGTACTCGCCAGACGACAGCGCGCCCGTGCTGTCGGCATGGGCAAAACGTCCCAGCAGACCGGCACCCACGGCCAGGGCACCGGCCTTGAGTACGTGTCGACGCTGCCAGCCGGTGGATTCTTCAGGTGTTTGAGCAGGGTTGTGCAAGGTCAATCTCCAGAACATTTCGTGTTGTTTTAGGCGCCAGGGTCCTGTGGGAGCGGGCTTGCTCGCGATTGCATCAATGCGGCCCATGAAGGCGCCGGGTCGACAGCATCGCGAGCAACCCCGCTCCTGCACTGCGTGTTTCAGTCAGCCGTGACCATCGATTGCATGGTGGGCAAAAAGTGCTCGCCATACGGTGGCAGCAGGCCCCACTCACGCCGCGGGTCATGGGCCGGGGCCTTGTAAACGGTGCGCATATGGCTGAATTCCAGGAAGCCTTCACGGCCGTGATAATGCCCCATGCCCGAGGCGCCGATCCCGCCAAACGGTGCGTCGTGCAGAGCCGCATGCATCATCACATCATTGATGCTCACGCCACCGGAAATCGTGTGCTGCAGCACATGGCGCTGCTCTTCTTCACTCTGGCCAAAGTAATACAGCGCCAGCGGGCGCTCACGAGAATTGATGTCGCCCAGCGCCCGATCAATCTGTTCATAAGGCAGCAACACCAGCGCCGGGCCGAAGATTTCTTCATGCATGATCTGGCTGTCGCGAGGCGGGTTGATCACTACGTGCAGCGCACGCCGACGAGTTCGGGCGTCAGCCTCGGGTGCCTGCGGGAAGCTTTCGATCCGGGCGCCCCGCTCGCGGGCATCCTGCACGTAGCCGTCGATGCGTTGCACATGACGGGCATTGACCACTGCCACCACATCCGGATTGTCGTCCGTGGTGGGAAGCAATTCGCTGTAGGCAGCACCCAGCAGGCCGATAAAATCTTCCATCAGCTCGCGCGGCACATACACCACGTCCGGGTTGATGCAGATTTGCCCACCGTTATTGGCTTTGGCCACCGCAATGCTGAAGGCCGCCTTGGCCAGATCTGCGCTGCGGGAAATGATCACCGGGGACTTGCCTCCCAGTTCCAGGGTCAATGGCACCAGATTTTCAGCCGCATTGCGCATGACCGAACGCGCCACTGCGGTGCTGCCGGTAAACACCAGATGGTCGAAGGGTTGCGAGGTGAAGACCTGCGCCAGCCCGGCATCTCCGGTCACTACACCGACTTCAAGTGGATCAAACACGTCGGCAAAGGCCTGGGCCAGAACCCGGGCGGTGCGGGGCACTACTTCGGACGGTTTGAGAATGGCGCGGTTGCCCGCTGCCAGTACGCAGGCCAAAGGGCTGAGCAAGGTGAACAGCGGCGCATTCCAGGTGCCCAGAATGCCGATGGAGCCCTTGGGCTGGTGCATCACCCAGGCTTTGGCACCCAGTTGGTCATAGGGCGAAAACACCTGTCGCGGCTCGTCTTCGACCCAGTGGGCAAGGTGATCGCGAGCATATTTGAGTGATGCCAGCGAACCCAGAACGTCATTCATCAACGAAAAGCCCTGGGGCCGACCGCCAAAGTCTTCATCCATGGCCTCGATCAGTGGCTGCTGATAGCGCACTACGAGCTCTATCACGCGCTGAATGCGGGCCCGGCGAAGTTCTGCGCTGACGTGCCCGGCATCGACAAAGGCTTGTTTTTGCGCCGCCAACAGGCTGGACAGCTGTTCTGGAGCAGTGCTGCTGAACGTCATGGATGAGTCCTCTGATACATCGGTTCAATGAGCTGACCCTAGTGAATAGCACCCCGATTAGCCTCGTCCAATCGGACGATAATCGGCTGTATTCGTTAGTCCATTAAGACGATGTAGCGCACCGCTTCGGGGCGAATACTGCCAGCACGAAAATCCAATCCATGAGGTTCGTCATGGCAATGCAAAGCAGTTTCGACCCGCAGGCATTCCGTACCGCGCTGGGCACCTTTACCACCGGGGTGACGATCATCACCACCCAGGCTGAAGATGGCTCGCCCATCGGCATTACTGCCAATAGTTTCAACTCGGTGTCGCTTAACCCGCCGCTGGTGCTGTGGAGTCTGGCCAAGTCCGCTCGCAGCCTGCCGGTGTTCAGTTCCGGAAAGCACTGGAACGTGCATGTGCTGTCGACCGAACAGGAACCTCTGTCCGGACGTTTTGCGATGCAGGGCGAGAACAAGTTTGCCGAAATCGAACTCGACAACGGCATTAGCGAAGCACCGCTGTTACAGGACTGCACCGCCAGGTTTCAGTGCCGCACGGCCTTTCAATATGAAGGCGGCGACCATGTGATTTTTGTCGGTGAAGTGCTCGCCTTCGATCACAGCGACCGCGCACCGCTGGCCTTTCAAAGCGGCCAATATGCCCTGGCAACCCGTAAACCACGCAGCGAGCTGCGCCTGGCAACCACTCCGCCACCACCGGAGTGCAGCTACACCGAGGACTTGCTCGGGTACCTGCTGGGCCGCGCCCATTACCAGTTGCTCGACGCCCTGCACCGCCTGCTGAGCAATCAGCAGCTGGACGAGCATGCTTTCTTTATCCTTTCGGTCCTGTGTATTCGCGACAACCTGACCCTGGATGAAATCAATCACTTCGTCAGTTACACCGGGCATGTGGTGTCTGTGGCAAGCATGCGTTTTCTCGAAAAACAGAACCTGGTCGCCCTCGAAGGCAGCCAGCAGGCACCGCGCTATGTGCTGACCGCCACGGGCCGTGAGGCGTCGCTGCAACAGGTGGCACTGGCCAAGGCCGTGGAGGAAAACGTGTCGGCCAGGCTCGCTCCCGGCGATGCCCAGGCCCTTAAAGTGCTGCTCAAGCGCCTGATTACGGCCAGTGATCCCGGCTTGCCCGATCTGTGGGCGCCCCGCTAATCCCCTTGAAGGAACCGGACCCTTTATGAACATTATTCAGCGCTTCAACCTGACCGGCAGCGTGGCCGTCATCACCGGCGGCGGGCGCGGCATTGGCCGCGGTATCGCCCTGGCCTGCGCCGAGGCAGGCGCCGATGTGGTACTGGCAGCCCGTACCTTGAGCGACGTTGAAGCGGTGGCCGAAGAAGTTCGCCGCCTGGGACGCCGCGCCCTGGCCCTGAGCTGCGACGTGACTGACGCCGAGCAGCGCAGCGCGGTGGTCACCCAGGCCCGGGAGCACATGGGCCGTATCACCCATCTGGTGAACAACGCAGGCGGCGCAGGCCCCAACGATCCGCTGACCCTGAGTGTCGAGCGCTTCGAAGAAATCATGCGTTTCAACGTGTCCTCGGCCTATCACCTGAGCCAGCTGTGCGTGCCGCACATGCGCGACGCGGGCAGCGGCAACATCATCAATATCACCTCGGGCGCGGCGCGCTATGCCCAAACCCAATTCAGCGCCTATGGCACCGCCAAGGCTGCGCTCAGCCACATGACCCGTTTGCTGGCCCAGGATTTCGCCCCACTGGTGCGGGTCAACGGGATTGCCCCCGGCCCGGTACTGACCGACGCCTTGAACCGTGTCCTGCCGGTTGCCATGCGCGAAGGCATGATCAAAGCCACCCCGCTGCAAAGCCTGGGCGAGGTTGAAGACATCGCGGCAGCGGCGCTGTACCTGGCCTCCCCGGCTTCACGATGGGTCACCGGCAAGATCCTGGAAGTGGACGGCGGGGCCGAGTCGAGTGTCTGGCCGGGCTAGTTCACGGCACAACCAACGGTGGGAGCGTGCTCGCGATACAGGCGATGCGGTCTGTCTGGCAGCGCGCAGTGATTCCATCGCGAGCAAGCCCGCTCCCACAAGGGGTTTTTCAGTTTCAAGAGAGCGTATTTATGGACACACAGTTGATTGAAGCCCTGGGCGATGAGCTGTTTCATGCGTTGCGCGAGCGCCGCAGCCTGCAGCCACTGACCCAGCGTTACCCGGACTTGACGCTGGACATGGCGTACCGGATTTCCCTGCACTTTTTGCAACGCCGCCAGGCGTTGGGCGAGCTGGTGATTGGCAAGAAAATCGGCGTCACCAGCCGTGCCGTGCAGGAAATGCTGGATGTGCATCAGCCCGATTTCGGTTTCTTGACCGATTCCATGCAGGTCCCGGACAACAGCGATGTGAGCTTCGCCGCCCACCAGTTGGTGCAACCACGGGCCGAAGGCGAGATCGCTTTTATTCTCGGCGAAGACCTGCACGGCCCCGGCATTACCGCTGAAGACGTCATGGCTGCCAGCCTTTGGGTGGCGCCGTGTTTCGAGATTGTCGACTCGCGTATCGCCGACTGGAAAATCCGCATTCAGGACACGGTGGCCGACAACGCTTCGTGCGGCGTGTTCGCCTTGGGTGAGCAACGTATCAACCCCCGCGAACTGGACCTGGCCAAGGTCGAACTGCACATGCTGAAAAACGGACAGCCAGCCGGTAACGGTTTCGGCTCGGCAGTACAGGGCCACCCCTGCGCCGCCGTGGCCTGGCTGGCCAATACCCTGGGCAAGTTCGACATCCCGTTTCGCAAGGGTGAAATCATCCTTTCCGGAGCCTTGGCGCCGCTGGTGCCGGTGCAACCCGGCGATGAGGTCAGCCTGACCCTCAGCGGCCTGGACTCAGCCCGCCTGCGCTTCGTGCCCTAACCCCTGTTCGAGACCTTTCCCATGACCAAAAAGATCAAATGTGCCCTGATCGGGCCGGGCAATATCGGCACCGACCTGCTCTACAAGTTGCTGCGCAGTGACGTACTGGAACCGGTCTGGATGGTGGGCATCGACGCCACCTCCGAAGGCCTGAGCCGTGCCCGCGAGATGGGCCTCAAGACCACCAGTGACGGGGTCGACGGGCTGTTGCCCCATGTGCTGGCCGACAATATCCAGATTGCCTTCGATGCCACGTCGGCTTACGTTCACGCCGAAAACAGCCGCAAGCTCAATGAGCTGGGCGTACTGATGATTGACTTGACCCCCGCCGCCATCGGCCCGTACTGCGTGCCCCCGGTCAACCTCAAGGCCAACCTCAAGCGCGGCGCGATGAACGTCAATATGGTCACGTGCGGCGGCCAGGCCACCATTCCTCTGGTGGCGGCCGTCAGCAGCGTGCAACCGGTGGCGTATGCCGAGATCGTTGCCACGGCGGCGTCCAAATCGGTCGGCCCGGGCACGCGCAAGAATATCGACGAGTTCACCCGCACCACCGCCAGTGCCATCGAACAGGTGGGCGGCGCCAAAAAAGGCAAGGCGATCATTATCGTCAACCCGGCCGAGCCGCCGCTGATCATGCGCGACACCGTGCACTGCCTGACTGAAACCGAACCGGATCAAGCCGCGATCAGCCTGGCCATTGCCAACATGATCGAGCAGGTACAGCAGTACGTCCCGGGTTACAAGCTGGTCAACGGGCCGGTGTTTGATGGCAACCGCGTGTCGATTTTCATGGAGGTCGAAGGCCTGGGCGACTACCTGCCCAAGTACGCCGGCAACCTGGACATCATGACTGCCGCCGCTGCGCGCACCGCAGAGATGTTCGCCGAGGAAATCCTCAAGGGTGAACTGCACCTCAAGGCATCCGCCCCTCAACCTGCCCTCGCTTAAGGAGTCGACCATGGATCTTCGCGGCAAAAAAATTACCGTGCATGACATGTGCCTGCGCGACGGCATGCACCCCAAGCGTCACCAGATCAGCCTGCAACAGATGAAAGACATCGCCTGTGGCCTGGACGCCGCCGGTGTGCCCCTGATTGAAGTCACCCACGGCGACGGCCTGGGCGGCAGCTCGGTGAACTACGGGTTCCCGGCGCACACCGACGAGCAGTACCTGTCGGCCGTGATCCCGATGATGAAACAGGCCAAGGTTTCGGCTCTGCTGCTACCCGGTATCGGCACCGTGGACCATCTGCAAATGGCTTATGAGCTGGGGGTCAATACAATCCGCGTAGCGACCCATTGCACCGAGGCCGACGTGTCTGAGCAGCACATATCCTATGCACGCAAGCTGGGCATGGACACTGTGGGGTTCCTGATGATGGCCCATATGAACTCACCCGAAGGCCTGGTGAAGCAGGGCAAGCTGATGGAGAGCTTCGGCGCCAACTGCGTGTACCTCACCGACTCGGCCGGTTACATGCTGCCCCACGACATCAAGGCCCGGGTCGAGGCCCTGCGTGCGGCGCTGCACCCGGACACCGAGATCGGCTTTCACGGCCATCACAACCTGTCCATGGGCGTGTCCAACTCCATCGCTGCCATCGAAGCCGGTGCCACACGCATCGACGCCGCCGCAGCCGGGCTGGGCGCAGGTGCGGGTAATACGCCGATGGAAATCCTGGTGGCGGTGTGCGACCGCATGGGCATTGAGACCGGGGTCAGCGTGTTCGGTATTCAAGATGTGGCTGAGGATCTCGTCGTACCGATCATGGACTTCCCGATCCGCAGCGATCGTGATGCCCTGACCATGGGCTATGCTGGGGTGTATGGCTCGTTCCTGCTGTTCGCCAAGCGCGCCGAGAAAAAATACGGCGTACCGGCACGGGAAATTCTCGTCGAGATGGGACGTCGCGGCATGGTCGGCGGTCAGGAAGACATGATCGAAGACACTGCCATGACCCTGGCCCGCCTGCGGGCCTGAGGCTTTGTTCCTTGCCAGGGGCGCTGACCTGATCAGCGCCCTTGGCGTTTCCATCTGACAGGAATTCAACCATGCCCAATGCTCAGGTCGGCTGGCGCAGCCATGCTTTGCTGTTGTTGCTGGCGGCCATGTTTGCCGACAATTTTGTCGGCCGTCAGATTCTGGCGGTGATGATTGAACCGATCAAGGCAGAGTTCGGGGTCAGTGATACGGCGATGGGGCTGATTTCGGGCCTGGCATTTGCCGGGATCTACGCCCTCCTCGCCTTGCCTGCCGGGCGGCTGGCAGATCGCATGTCCCGTACCCGCCTGCTGGCAATTGCCTGCCTGTTATGGGCGGTGGCGACCATGATCTGTGGCCTGGCGGTCAGTTTCTGGATGCTGGCCGTGGCGCGCATGGCGGTTGCCGTGAGCGAGTCGCCGACCACCTCGGCGTCGATGTCGATCATTGCCGATTTGTACCCGCCACATCGCCGCTCGTTTGCCATCAGTTGCTTCACGGCCGCCCCGACCTTTTCCGCCGTCATCGGCCTGAGCCTGGGGGCATGGGTGGTCGAGCAGTATGGCTGGCGCACGGCATTCATCGTGATCGGCTTGCCCGCGCTGTTGTTCTCCACGCTGCTGGCCTTTATCGCAAAAGACCCGGCCCGGGGCCGTTGGGACCTGGCCAGCGCCCATGCTGCCCATCCCCTGCAAAGCATGGGCAGTGAGGCCCGCAAACTCTGGGCCCTGCCCGCCTACCGCTGCCTGGTCATGGCGGGCGGCCTGACCACGCTGGGCTCCTATGCGATCGGCATGTGGAACACCAGTTTTCTGGTGCGCTCCCACGGGTTGTCACTGCAACATGCAGGGCTGCTGGCAGGTTTCATCTGTGGTGGTTTTGCCGGGATCGGCGCGTTATTCAGCGGTTGGCTGAGCGACCACCTGACGCCACGCAACCCGCACTGGCAAGTGGGTATTCCGGTGATCGGCAATGTGGCCGCGCTGGCTGCGCTGTTCGCCTATCTGCTGTGGCCAGACACGGTGTGGACGCAACTGGGCAGCGTGCCCGTCCCCAGCTCGATGCTGTGGTGCGCGCTGTACAGTTTTTTTGTGGTGTGGTGGGTGGCGCCGTCATACAACCTGGTCACCCAACTGGTCCCGGCCAACCGCCGGGGCACGGCCATGGCCTTGCAGACCATCATCTCCACATTGTTGGGGGTTGGGGTGGGTCCTTTGCTGGCCGGCTTGTTCAGTGATGCCTTGCAACCGGCCTTCGGCGTTGAATCCCTGCGCTACGCGTTATTGCTGGTGAGTCTGCCGGTAGCCGGTGCGGTCGTGTTGCTGATCCGCACCTCCACCCATGCTGCACACACCCATTATTTAGCGGCGGAGCGGGCGGCATAGTCATCGACAAATGTGCGGGTCAGCTCATAGGACGACAGCTCGGCCGTGCGTCCGGGGCTCAAGGGGAAGCCCTGGCCCGCCCACAGGTTGATGAAGTCTGCGCAGCCAGGGTCGGATTTGGCCTTGAGCGGTAATAACACACCGCCCGCCAGCGGGAAGGCAGGTGCCTGCGTATTGATCGGGCCCAGTTCGCGCATCACCCGATTGACGATGCCGCGGGCCGGTCTGCCGGTGAACAGGTTGGTGAGCGCGGTGTCACTGGCGTCGGCTTCGCGCAAGGCACGGTGATGGGGTGTGGCCAGTTTTGCCTGCGGGCAAAACAGGTAGGCAGTGCCGATTTGCACGGCGCTGGCCCCCAGCGCAAACGCCGCCGCAATACCCCGTGCATCGGCGATGCCGCCTGCGGCAATGACCGGTATGTCCACGGCATCGACGATTTGCGGGACCAAGGCAAAGGTACCGATTTGGGTGGTCAGCTCACGACTCAAGAACATTGCCCGATGCCCGCCAGCTTCGTAGCCCATGGCGATGATCCCGTCACAGCCGTGGCGTTCCAGCCATCGGGCCTCTTCGACCGTGGTGGCTGAACTGAGGATTTTTGCTCCGCAGGCCTTGACCCTGGCCACCAGCTCCGGGGCAGGCAGACCGAAGTGAAAACTCACCACTTCGGGGCGCAACGCTTCGACCAGGGTGCAGGTGGCTTCGTCAAAGGGTGCGCGGCTCGACACGGGCGTGGGCGCGTCATAGTCGGCCCCAAGCTCGGTGTAGTAGGACTTGAACAACGACTTCCAGTGCTCGATCGCGGCTTCATCGTAAGCAGGGGCTTGATGGCAGAAAAAATTCAGGTTCAGGGGCTGCTCGCTCTCGGCCCGAAAGGCCGCCACTTCGGCGCGAATCGACTCAAGGTTCAACGTGGCACAGGCCAGAGAGCCCAGGCCACCGGCCTTGGCGACACCGATCATCATATCGGCGCCAGCGCCCAGCATGGGGGCCTGGATGATGGGATGGGTGATGCCGAGCAAGTCGATAAGGCGAGAATCGGGCCAGCAGCTCATGAGGGCACTCACGGGTAATGATCGGGATGCCAATACTAGCGGCTGGCTTGCGAAGGCGCAGCCTTGTTCGAGATGGTGCGCCACTGCGACGAAGCGGTCACGCGGTATACCTGATTAACCGAGGAAGCCGATTTTACGACTGCTGCGCAGCCGGACGCAGCCTCGCACGGCTCGTCAGCTGCTACGAATTTCGCCACCCACCCCGCTCCGTAGCAGTTGACGAGTAGAACGAGGCTACGTTCGAGCGAGCAGTGCCGCACCAAACCGGACGCTATTTCTTGCCAGCCAACGCCGCAATCAAAGCCGGGTCATGGTTGTAGATGTCCGGCGCATAGGTCACTTTTCCATCCTTGTTCGCCTGGGCCGTCCAGTAGGTCATCAAGATCGGCATCGGCCGGGATAATCTGAATTCATGGGTCAACCCCGTACTCAACAGCTCTTCGGTACGGGCCTTCTCGGCCGGGGTCACCAGCAAGTCACGCAGCTGGAAGACCGACTCAACCCGCACACAGCCCGAACTGAAAGCCCGCGGTCCCTTGCTGAACAACGCCTGGCTAGGGGTGTCGTGCAAGTACACCGAGAACGGGTTGGGAAACCGGATGGCAATTCGGCCCAGGGGGTTTCTCGGCCCCGCGCCCTGACGCAGAAGGATATTGCCCGGGCGGTCCCAGTCGATGTCCTGGGCCGCCAGCGGCTGGCCATTGCTGTCCACTATCTGCAGGTCCTGGCGACTGAGGAAAGACGGATCGCGGCGGATCTGCGGCAGTTTGTCTTCGCGGAAAATAGTCGGCGGGATGGTCCAGGTCGGATTCAGGGTCAAGCGATTCACCCTGGATTTGAGCAACGGCGTCTGACGCTCGGCACGGCCAACCTGGGTGCGGGTCTGCCACACGGGCACGCCATTCTGGTACACGGTCAATTGTGCAGCAGGCACATTGACCAGCAGGCTGTCAGGCTCAAAGTCCTGGGCTATCCAGCGAAAACGCTCAAGGTTGATGCGCAGCTGTTCGAGCCGATCCCGGGGGCTGATATTCAGCTCTTTCAAGGTCCCGGCCCCGATCACACCGTCGGCCTGCAACGAGTGATCAAGCTGAAAGCTCTTCACGGCTGCCGCCAGCTCATTGGTGTAGGTGTGATCGACAGAAGCCGGCAGGTGGTTCAAGTAGCCTTCGTTGAGCAGCCGTCGGGCCAGTTCGGGCACCCGGGCATCCTGCATGCCGGGCCGCAACAAGGGGCCGCTGGCCAGGGGCTGCCATTGTGGCAGTGGTTGCAGACGCTGGCGGGCATAGACCCGGCGCAAGTTCTGATACAACTCGCCTTGGGGACGCGCCTGGGCAAAGGCCCGGGGAATATCGTTCAGTCCCGGCCCTGCCAGGGCCAGAATCCGCGCCTGACGGTCTTGAGGCACCTCGCTGGCATGCCATACCGGCTCGAACTGCGACTGGGGCAGACGCCCATAGTGCAGATCCTGCAATGCCTGAAGGTACTGCTGGCTGATCTCGATATCGGCGCACACGTCCCGAGTGGCTGGCAGCTTGTAGTTGTCAGGGTTCAGACCGTCATCCGCCAACTGCCCCAGTGCCGACTGCAAGGCGCTCAGGCGTTGGTTGTCGGTCCAGACCAACTGATCGTTTTGCCCCAGATAAAAACCCTGCAGCAGTTGCTTGGCAGCCCCATTGACTCGCGCCGCCAGGCCCGGGCAGTCCTGGGGCAGTTGACTGAGTGCCTGCTGAACCGGACTCAGGGAACCCGCAGGTAGGGGATCGGCTACAGCGACCAATGGCGCAGTCAGCAGGACAATGCTCAAGTAAAATGCGCGTTTTTTGAACAACTGCTTAACTCCAATTAAGGGCCGTCACCAAGTACAACAACTGAATCTGCAGTTACGGTAAACCCACAGGCTAGCATCTAACGCAGGATCGCCAAGTTATCGGCGCAGGATTGCCGGCCTGACATCATCGAGAACACGCTATTTATGCTTATCTTTTTACGTCGCTTTTGTTTCGCAGCCCTCGCACTGGCTGCAACCTGCAGCACTGCATACGCTGCCAATCCTCAACTGCTCAGCAAGCTCAGCCATGCCGCCCCCGAACTCAACCCGCAGGCCCTGAAAAGCGCCCTGAGTGCCATGCAATGCGCGGTCAACAATGGTGCCAAGCAGGCCCAGCACCTGGCCGTGATCGACTTCTCCCAGCCTTCAACGGCACGACGTCTCTGGATCTTTGACCTGAACCGCAAGACGTTGGTTCTACGAGATCTGGTGGCCCACGGAAAAGAATCCGGCGAGAACTTCGCCACCAGTTTCTCCAACACCGAAGGCAGCAACCAGTCCAGCCTTGGGCTGTTCAGTACGCAGGAAAGCTATGTCGGCAGCCACGGCTATTCGTTGCGCATGGACGGCCTGGAGCCGGGCATCAATGATCAGGCCCGCGAACGGGCGATCGTGATCCACCCCGCCGATTACGTTAATCCGCTGTGGAGCAAGACCCAGGGCCGTATCGGCCGCAGCCTTGGCTGCCCGGCAGTACGCCCGCAAGTGGCGCGCAAGGTGGTCGACAAGCTCAAGAATGGCCAGTTCATGTTCGCCTGGTACCCCGACAAGCGCTGGCTGCAATCCTCGGCCTACCTCAACTGCCAGCCACGGCAGGTGGCAAGCATTGTGTCAGCCAGGCATGAGGTCATGCCCGGGGGTTGAAAGCGAAGGCGCAATGCCGGTACATAGTGCGTACATGTCCAAGGAGATTAACCATGTCCGCGCTGCACACGAGTGCCTGTATTTATCGTCCCATGACCCAGGCCGATTTACCCGCAGCCCACGGGCTGTCCTCGCAACTGGACTGGCCCCACCGACTGGAAGACTGGGGCCTGTTGCAGCGGGTCTTCAAAGGATTTGTAGCGACGGTCGATGAGCGTTTGATCGGTACGGCATTTGCCTGCCCCCAGGGCGACTTTGCAACCATTGGCCTGGTGGTGGTCAGCCCCGATTTTCAGGGCCAGGGCATTGGCCGCCTGCTGATGGAACAGGCACTCGACGCTTGCCAGCCAGGCACTCCGATCCTCAATGCCTCCGTTGCTGGCGCCCCGCTGTACCTGAGCCAGGGCTTTGTCGAGTTCGGCACCATTGAACAGCGCCAGGGCCTGGCCCACGCCGTGACACTTGAACCCCTTGCAGAAGATGAGCAGCTGCGTGACCTCTGCGAACAGGATCAGGCCCGGCAACTGTTGCTGGCCAACGCAGGCAGCGGGCTGGACCGAAGCGCCCTCTTCGAGCAGTTGCATGACACGATCGTGCACTCGGCGGGGATCGTGCGCGAGGGTCAGCTACAGGCGTTTGCCCTGTTGCGCCGGGCCGGACGCGGTCACTGCATTGGCCCTGTCATTGCACAAAACACCCGCCAGGCCAGGCACCTGATCGCCACCCTGCTCGCCCGGATCCCCAACCAATTTGTGCGCATCGACGTCCCGATGGACAGCGGCCTGTGTGAATGGCTGACCCTGGCGGGCCTTGAACCGGTGGACCGCGTAACCCAGATGGCTCTAGGTACGCCCCCGCAGCCTGGCGACTTCGTACACCAGTTCGCACTGGTTTCCCAGGCCATTGGCTGAGCTGTCGAACGAGTAACCTGCCTCGCGAGCAAGCCCGCTCCCACAGGGGATGTGGGAGCGGGCTCGCTCGCGATAGCATCACTGCAGTACCCCGCCCTGCCGTTTCTTATCCGTTACCGACCCTTTTCCATTGAAAACGACACCTCCCCGGGCCTGTTGTTGACTCATCGGGCTCGGCGCTATTTATTACTATTAATCCGCATTAATACGATAAATAGAAAATATGCTCAGTCGCCCCCTGCACCGTAAACGCCAGAAGCTCTCCGATGTGATTGTCGAGTCGGTCAAGCGCTCGATCGTCACCGACGCACTCAAGCCCGGTGACCGGTTGCCCACGGAGCGGGAGCTGATGGAGAGCTTTCAGTGCTCCAAGGGCTCTGCCCGCGAAGCACTCAAGGCGCTGGAAGTCGAAGGCCTGGTCAACACCCGCACCGGCCCCAGCGGCGGCGCCTACCTGAATCAGGCCGGGACCGAGCCCGCCAGTCGAGCCCTGCGCAACTACCTGCACTTTCAGCACCTGGATGGCGAACAGGTTTACCAGTTGCGCAAGGTGATCGAAGTCGAACTCGCGGTGTCGGTGATTGGCCGACTGAGTGCCGAGGACTATCTGGCCCTGCAAGCCAACGTGGATTTTTGCAGCGCCCCCGAAGACAGTGAAGCCGGACAACGGGAACAGCGGCTGGCAGAGCTGGAATTTCATAACCTGCTGGCACGGGCATGCCCCAATCCACTGCTGAGTTTCATGGCGCAATTTCTCAACGATCTGCTGCGCGACCTGGTGGTGCTGAAGAAAGCCTACAAACCCAAGCGCAAGCAGTTCGACGCCGCCAACCTCGACTATCACAAGCAACTGCTGATTGCCTTGCAAGCAGAGGACGAAGCCTCTGTGCGCAGCCTGATGCACGAACACATGTGCGACGCCGAACATCATATGACCGCCCTCGAGGGACAGGTCAGCCCGCATTTCCTGCTGGAATTCGATCACAACCACTAATCGCTGTGCCAATAAAAGGCCTGCCCACAGGCCATGATCCGCCGTTTGCCATTGCTACTCCTGCCAATAACTAATCAAACCAGGGAGTTTCCCCATGCAACGTCGCACTTTGTTGAAAGCAAGCCTGGCCGCTGCCAGTGCCCTGAGCCTTCCGCTGGGCATGCGCCATGCCTTCGCCTCCGAACCCTTTACCTTCTATGGCCTCAAGTCCATGTCCGGTGCCTTTGCCAGTTATGGCAAGTTCGCCGACATGGGCTCGCGCCTGGCGGTAGAGCAGTATCCGCAGTTGCTGGGCAGACCCCTGAACTACAAGGTGATCGACACCGAGGGCAACGCCGGCAAGGCGGTGCGCAAGGTACAGGAGGCGATTGCCCAGGACGGCGCGCGCTTCTTTCAGGGCTGTACCTTGTCGTCTTCAGCACTGGCCGTCGCAAAGGAAGTGGATAAGGCAGGCGGTGTCTTCATGACCCCCGTGGGTGCCGACGAAGTAACCGGCAAGGACTGCAACAAGGCGACGTTTCGCTGGTCGGTGCCCACCTACGGCGCCGTGCGCGAAACCCTGGTGCCGCTGATTAAGCGATTGCCCGAGGCCAAGCGCTGGTACACCATCACCCCGCAATATGTATTCGGCGAAGCACTGCTTGAGGGCACCAAAGAGGTGCTGAAGGAGCATGGCCTGGAACATGTCGGCAACAGCTATCACTCCCTGCAGGAACAGGAGTTCTCCGGCTACCTGACCAATGCCATTGCTGCCAGGCCCGATGTGCTGGTGCTGCTCAACTTTGGCAGCCAGTCGTCCAACACCCTTCGCCAGGCGGTGAATTTCGGGATCAAGGAGCGAATGAACGTTCTGCTGGTGTGGTCGGCTGGCCTGGATCAATTCCAGGAACTGGGCAGCGACATTCTGGAAGGCGTTTACCTCGGCGCCCAGTACTGGCATCAGGTGGATACTCCGCTCAACCGCGAACTGGTCAAGATCACCAAGGCCAAATACGGGATCAATCCCACCTACCCCCTGGCCGCTGACTACATCAGTACCAAGGTCATGCTCGACACCATCGCTGCCACCGGCAGTTTCGATGGCCCCACGGTGTCCAAAGCCATGCAGGGCTTGAGCTACGAAGGCCCGACCGGCCCCGAATCGATTCGCGCCGGTGACCATCAGGTGATCAAGGATTACTACCTGCTGGTCGGCAAACCGGCTGACCAAATGAGTGACAAGGACGATCTCGCCCAAGTGGTCAGCTCCGGTCAGTCGTTTGCCCCGGTACAAGACACCGGCTGCGTTCTGGGCTGAGCCCCGGCACTTCTTCAGCTTTTGCTACTGGCAGCCGATCACCCGTGATCGCCTGCAGAGGGTATCTGCATGCTCGAACTCTACCTGTTTCAGATTCTCAACGGCCTTGGCCTGGGGATGATCTACTTTCTGATTGCTGTCGGACTGACGATCATTTTCGGCCTGCTGAACTTCGTCAACTTCGCCCACGGCGCGTTTTTCCTGCTGGGCGCTTACATCTGCTACACCGCGGTCAGCCTGACCGGCAATTTTTGGCTGTCGCTGCTGCTTGCGCCCTTGCTCGTCGCCGCACTGGCCTGGGTGATTGAGCGATTGCTGATCCAGCGGATTTATCACTTGCCCCACATGTTC
This sequence comes from Pseudomonas sp. MF06569, assembly GCF_059862735.1. NCBI lineage: Bacteria > Pseudomonadati > Pseudomonadota > Gammaproteobacteria > Pseudomonadales > Pseudomonadaceae > Pseudomonas > Pseudomonas sp. MF06569. The sequence goes on from NZ_JCBCUZ010000027.1 coordinate 25,335, forward strand.
CAGATTCTGGTGACCCTGGGGATCGCGCTGATCATCCAGGAAGCCAGCGTGATGATCTGGGGCCCGGTGGGCAAAAGCGTCGCCGTACCGCAGTTGCTGCGCGGCGTGCTGGTGATCGGCGACTTTGTCTACCCCTACTATCGCCTGTTCCTGATTGTGTTTTCAGCCCTGGTGGGATTCGGTCTGTGGCTGCTGCTGGAGCGCACGCGCTTTGGCGCCCTGGTGCGCGCCGGCAGTGAAAGCACGGAAACCGTATCGCTATTGGGCACCAACATTTTCCGCCTGTTTTCCATGACGTTCGCCCTGGGCGCTGGACTCGCCGGTGTGGCCGGCGTGCTGTTTGCGCCATTGCGCGGCGCCCAGCCCTTTGTCGGCCCGGAAATTCTCGGGGTGGCTTTTGTGGTGGTGGTGATCGGCGGCATGGGTTCATTCAGCGGTGCGCTGGTGGGCGGCCTGTTGGTGGGCGTGGTGCAAAGCCTGATGACAACTATCTGGCCCCAAGGGGCGAGCCTGATGATTTACGGCGCAATGGCCGTGGTCATTCTGCTGCGGCCTTACGGCCTGTTCGGGAGAGCCTGACATGAGCGAGAAAAACCCCCTGCCCTTCGCCAAAACCCAGTCGCGCTCCATGCTGTTGTTGGTGGTGGCGGTACTGGTCGGTTTGCCACTGGTGTTGCCTTCCGCGACCCTGGCCACTGAAATCCTGATTTTCGCCATGGCAGCTCTGGCCTGCAACCTGCTGCTGGGCTACACCGGGCTGTTGTCGTTCGGCCAAGGGATCTTCTTTGGCGCCGGGGCCTACTGCGCCGCCTTGCTGATGATCCATCTGCACCTGGGGCTGTTCAGTGCCTTGCTGGGCGCTGCACTGGCCGGCGGTTTCCTGGCGTTTCTGGTGGGCGCCTTGGCCATTCGCCGCACCGGCATCTACTTCGTCATGCTGACCCTGGCCTTCAGCCAGATGGCGTACTTCCTGACCTACACCCTGAGTGACTGGACCGGCGGCGACAACGGCCTGCTCAACGTGCCACGGCCTGAAATCCGTATCGGTGACACCGTGCTGATGTCCTTGAGCGACGCACGTTACTTCTACGGTTTTGTCGCGGTGTTGTTCCTGTTGATTTTCATCGGCGCCCGCCGCGTTATCAGCTCGCCTTTTGGCAGCACGCTGATGGCGATCCGCGAAAACGAAACCCGCGCAGCTGCCATTGGCTACGACACCCGGCATTTCAAAATCCTGGTGTTTATGCTCTCGGGCGCCGTCACCGGTATTGCCGGAGCGCTCTACGCCATGCTGCTGCACTTTGTACCGCTGTCCAATATCGACCTGGCGATGTCGGAAAACATTCTGATCATGACCATCGTCGGCGGTACCGGGTCCTTGTTCGGTTCCTTGCTGGGCGCAGGTTCCATCGTGTTGCTGGGCGAATTCCTGTCTGATCTGTGGCCACGCTGGCTGATGCTGCTGGGGGTCATTTTGATTCTGGTGGTGGTGTTTATGCGCGGCGGCTTGTGGGGCGGATTCTCGAGCCTGTTCGAACGAATCAAAGGGCAACGTAAAACCAGCCTGCCCGTGCAGGAGGAGCAGCCATGAGCGCGCCTGAATATCTGCTGCAAACCGACAATCTGGAGCTGGCCTATGGCGCCTTTCGTGCGGTCAACGGCGTCAGCCTCAACGTCGAACAAGGCACCATCCATACCGTGATCGGCCCCAACGGCGCGGGCAAGACCAGCCTGTTCCACTGCCTGACCGGCGAGCGTCAGGCCACCGGCGGGGCAATCCTGTTTGATGGCAAGAACATCATCAAGAAGCCGTCCCACGGCCGCGTTGGCCTGGGTATGGCCCGTTCGTTCCAGCTCACCAGCCTGTTTCAAAACCTCAGTGTTCGGGAAAACCTGCGCCTGGCGGCCCAAGGCCGGGATGGTCTGGCGGCCCTGAATTTCTGGCGCCGTGTGGACAGTCGCCGCGAACACCTGGAGATGGCCGATCAGGTGCTGGAGCGCCTGCAACTGACCCAGCGTGCCGACACCCTGGCCGGTGAGTTGTCCCACGGCCAGCAACGGGTGCTGGAGGTGGGCATGTCGATCTGCTCCAAACCCAAGCTGCTGATGCTCGACGAACCGACGTCCGGCATGGGCATTGACGATATTCCGATCATGACCCAGTTGATCAGTGACCTGGGGCGCGATCACACGGTGCTGCTGATCGAGCACAACATGAGCATCGTCATGTCCATCAGCCAGCGCATCACCGTGATGAGCCACGGCCAGATCCTGGTCGAAGGCACACCCGAATTCGTTCGCGCCGATGAGCGCGTACGTGTCGCCTATCTGGGAGAAGCCGCCTGATGCTGACCGTCGAGAACATCCACTCCTATTACGACAAAAGCCACGTCCTTGAAGGCGTCTCACTGCAGGTCAACCCAGGGGAACTGGTGACGCTGCTGGGCCGCAACGGCGCGGGTAAAACCACCACCTTGCGCAGCATTCTGGGAATCATTTGCCCGCGTAAAGGCCAGATCCGCTTCAACGGTCAGGACATGGTCGGGCGCAAGATTTTCGAGATCGCCCGCGAAGGACTGGCCCTGGTGCCCGAGCATCGCGGCATCTTCCGCCTGCTCAGCGTCGAGGAAAACCTGCGCATTGCTCAACGCAAAACCAGCCGCTGGCAACTGGAGGATGTGTACACCATGTTCCCGCGCCTCAAGGAGCGGCGCAAAAATGCCGGCCACGCGTTGTCCGGCGGCGAGCAGCAAATGCTCGCCATCGCACGGGCACTGCTCAATGACCCCAAGCTGCTGATCCTGGATGAACCCACAGAGGGCCTGGCCCCGGTGATCGTCGACGAGCTGGTGAAAATCCTGCGCAAGATCAAGGACGATGGTCTGCCTGTGTTGTTGGTGGAGCAGAACCTGATGGTCTGCGACAAGCTGGCCGACCGTCATTACGTACTGGAACAAGGCCGCGTGGTGTACGAAGGCAGTGCCGCCGATTTCCGCGCTAACCCGACCATCAAGAACCGTTACCTGGCCCTGAGCGCCTGAAGGGAGATTCGTGTCCATGAACAGTCCAATCCTGTTATCCGACCTTTTCAACAGCAACGCGCCATTGATCAATCGCGATCGCTTGTGGCAATCGCTGATGGACCTGGCGCAACTCGGTGCCACGGCCAAGGGAGGTGTCTGCCGCCTGGCCCTGACCGACCTCGACCGCCAGGCCCGTGACCTGTTTGTACGCTGGTGCGAAGAAGCCGGCTGCACTGTCACAGTCGATGGGATCGGCAATATTTTTGCCCGTCGCGCCGGTCGCCAGCCGCACCTGCCGCCGGTGATGACCGGCAGCCATATCGACACCCAGCCCACGGGCGGCAAGTTCGACGGATGTTACGGCGTCATGGCCGGGCTTGAGGTGATTCGCACCCTCAATGACCTGAAGTTCAGCACCGAGGCCCCCATCGAGGTAGTGGTGTGGACCAACGAAGAAGGCTCGCGCTTCCCGCCGTGCATGATGGGTTCCGGCGTGTTCGCCGGTAAGTTCGACCTCGACGAGACCCTGAGCAAAGAGGACGAGCAAGGCCTGTCGGTAGGTGCAGAGTTGCAGCGCATTGGTTACGCCGGCAGCCGAGCCGTGCTCGGGCATCCGGTGGGGGCCTATTTCGAGGCGCATATCGAGCAAGGTCCGGTACTGGAAGACCGCAACATCACCTTGGGTGTGGTGATGGGATGCCTGGGGCAAAAGTGGTTTGACCTGACCCTGACCGGCGTCGAAGCCCATGCGGGCCCAACGCCGATGCATTTGCGCAAGGATGCGCTGGTGGGCGCCGCCCATGTGGTCAGCGCCGTCAACCGTATCGCCCATGAGCATCAGCCCCACGCCTGCGGCACTGTCGGCTGCCTGACCCTGCACCCGGGCTCGCGCAATGTGATTCCTGGCCAGGTGCACATGACCATCGACCTGCGGCATTTGCATAGCGATCGGCTGCAAGCGATGGTCGATGAGGTGCGCGAGGCCATTGAAGTTGCGTGCAGCGAGCATGGGTTGAGTTTCGAGCTGACGCCCACTGCCGATTTCCCGCCGCTGGACTTCAACCCGGCGTGCATCGAAGCCGTGCGCCAGGGTGCGCAACAGCTGGGCCTGAGCCATATGGACATTGTCAGCGGTGCAGGCCACGACGCGATTTTCATCGCTGAACTGGGCCCCGCCGGGATGATCTTCGTACCCTGCGAAGGTGGCATCAGCCATAACGAAATCGAAAATGCCGCGCCTCAAGATCTGGCTGACGGTTGCGCCGTGTTGCTGCGGGCAATGGTCAATGCGGCGCAGGCAGGAGTTACACCATGAGCACCCCTGATATCGGGCAAATGAACGCGGTTGAACTGCTGAGCCGCTTTCGCGACAAGAGCCTGTCGCCGGTAGACGTCACCGAAGATGCCTTGCTGCGTATCGAGCGCTACAACCCGGCGGTCAACGCTTACTGCCACGTGGACCACGAAGGTGCGATGCAGGCTGCCAGGGAATCCGAGCAGCGTTGGTTGAAAGGCCAGCCCTGCGGCGCGCTGGATGGTGTGCCGGCATCGATCAAGGACCTGACCCTGACCCGCGGCATGCCCACGCGCAAGGGTTCGCGCACCACATCGCCCCAGGGACCATGGGAGGTGGATGCACCGTTCACGGCCTTCATGCGCCAGGCTGGCGCCGTGCTGTTGGGCAAAACCACCACACCGGAATTCGGCTGGAAAGGTGTCACCGACAATCCGCTATACGGCATCACCCGCAACCCGTGGGATACCCGCCTGACGGCGGGCGGTTCTTCGGGCGGTGCAGCCGCAGCCGCGTCACTCAACCTGGGGGTGTTGCACCAGGGCAGCGACGCGGGCGGTTCGATCCGCATCCCCTGCGCCTTTACCGGCACCTTTGGCATCAAGCCCACTTTTGGTTATGTGCCCCAGTGGCCAGCCAGCTCGATGACGATCCTCTCCCACCTGGGACCGATGACCCGCACGGTGGAAGATGCCGTGCTGATGTTGCAAACCGTGGCCCGGCCGGATGTTCGCGATGGCCTGATCGGCGCACCGCGCAGCCTGCCGTGGCTGCCTGAAGGTGACAGCCTCAAGGGGCTGCGCATCGCCTACAGCCCGGACTTCGGCCATGTGAAGGTCGATCCGCAGGTCGCCAGGGTTGTGGCTCGGGCCGTCGAACGACTGGTGGAACTGGGAGCCCATGTCGAGCAGGTTGATCCGGGGTTCAGCGATCCGCTGGATACGTTCAACACCCTGTGGTTTGCGGGGGCTGCACGTCTGGCCGGACAACTCGACAGCGCCCGGCGCGACCTGCTTGACCCGGGTCTGCAACGCATTGCGGCACTGGGTGAACGCATCACCTTGAGCGAGTACAGCGCAGCCCTTGAAGCACGAGCGGCGCTGGTGGCACAGATGGCGGCGTTCCATGAGCGCTACGATGTGCTGGTCTCGCCGATGCTGCCCATCACGGCGTTTGCCGCCGGGCATAACGTACCACCGGATTCGGCATATACCGAGTGGATGCACTGGACGCCCTTCAGCTACCCCTTCAACCTGACTCAGCAACCGGCGGCTTCAATCCCTTGCGGGCTTACTGAAAACGGCTTGCCGGTGGGGTTGCAAGTGGTGGCTGCGCGGTTTGCGGATGACCAGGTGCTGCGGGTCTGCCGGGCGTATGAACAACACTTCCCGGCCACACACCCTCTGGTGCCGAAAAACGGCCAGGACTGATCCGGGAAAAACGTTGCCATGCTGCATGAGCCGGCATGGCACGCAGAAGACCTTGAAGCAGAGGGATTGTTTGCTGATAAGTGCGCGTCAGGCCCGATGGCGTTGACGCTGAACTTGAAGATATCCATCACGTGACGGATGGACTCTGGAAAATGGCAGGGGCGGCTGGATTTGAACCAACGCATGGCAGGATCAAAACCTGCTGCCTTACCGCTTGGCGACGCCCCTGTATCTGTAGCGATGAGTGCCTGGCACTCTTTTACTGATGCTTGCAGCCTGCAAATGTCTCCATTCGCTGCGAGCCTGTAAGGGTTCGCTGCAAGAACGGGCGCAAATATACCAACACTCTTTGGATTGGGGAAGCACTTTTTAAATAAATTTATTCAAAAACAGCTACTTAGTGAAAATCGGGGCCAAATGAGCGTTTTGGCCGTCGTGCTGTCCGCCCTTTCCCGGTGTCTGCCCTCTCGAAAAATAGTGCCTGAGCAATAGACGGTTATAGTTGTCGGGACCGGGTTCAGACAGACGCAGGCAACGCAGGCAACGCAGGCATGCCTGACAGCTTAAAAAGACCAAAGGGAAAACAACATGAACATGACTGTCCGCAATGAACGGGCCGAAGACATCGAGGCCATCGCACAGTTAACAGCGGCTGCTTTTTTAAACGAAAAACACTCAAGCCATACAGAACACCACATTGTGAATGCGTTGCGACGCGCAGGTCAGCTGAGCATTTCTCTGGTGGCAGAAGAGCACGGCTCAGTCATCGGGCATGTTGCTGTTTCTCCAGTGACGATCTCTTCGGGAGCCACCGGATGGTACGGCCTAGGGCCGATCTGTGTTTCGCCTGACCGGCAAGGGAAAGGTATTGGTTCAGCGCTGATGAACTCGGCACTGACTGAGTTGCGACGCATGGGCAGTGCAGGCTGCGTGGTATTGGGGGATCCTGCCTATTACAGTCGTTTCGGGTTCAAGACATGCCACGGCCTTGAGCTTCCCGGGGTTGATCCAGAGTACTTTCAGGCAATCCTCCTGAAAGGTGAGCTACCTTCGGGGGTTGTGAAATACGACGATGCATTTGATGCCACCGAGTAATAGCGATAAGCGCCACCCTTGCACCCTCCGTAGAGGCGCATTCAATCGAAACTCGCCAATAAGATAAGTGTCAGAAGATCTGATGACTGGTTAACCACCACACTGATCCGCCACAAAGGCTTCCGGTATGCCCGCCCCCTCTGCTCGTCCAGACCTTGTTTATGAATATCCAGCGCACCTGCGCGCTCAGGTCGAAGCGGCCCCCCGGGCACCAGGGGTGTATTTCTTTTACGCTGAAGACGACTCGATACCGCTCTATATCGGCAAAAGCATCGATATTCGCAGTCGACTGCTTGCGCACCTGCGCGCCCCCGAAGAAGCCAGAATGCTGCGCCAGGCGCAACGAATCGAGTACCGGCAAACTGCCGGGGAAATAGGCGCCCTGCTGCTTGAGTCCCGACTGATCAAAGAACTGCAACCCTTGAAGAACAAGCGGCTTCGTCGCCAGCAACGCCTGTGCTCACTGCGCATTCGCGACGGGGTACTGGAGATGATCGACACCACCACGATTTGCGACGGACCTCAGTTGTACGGACTTTTCCGTAACCGGCGCATGGCCACCGAAGCGCTGATGCTGATTGCAGATGAACAGCGCCTTTGCCATACATTGCTGGGCATTGATAAACCGACAGGACGTCCCTGCTTCAGGGCTCAAATAGGCAAGTGCGCCGGAGCCTGCAAAGGCGCAGAAAGCCATGAGGCGCATACCGAACGGTTGCTGGGTGCTCTAGAACGCTGGGCAGTGCATCACTGGCCGTTCCCCGGCGCTATCGCATTGCACGAGCGACATGGGCAGACCGAGGAATACCACGTCGTGGACAGTTGGCGTTACATCGGGACTTACGCCTGCGAGGCTGATGCCAGACGGGCCCCCAAACTCACGGGGCAAGCATTCGATGCCGACTGCTACAAGATCCTGGTGCGACCGGTGCTGCTCGAAAGCACGGCCATTATCTTGCTTTCTTAGCGCAGGATCGTCGTCACCCCAAACCCGGCGAGCCGGGTTCCAGGACCTTCAGCCAAGGCCAGCGCTCCTGGTAACTTCTGGCCTTGTACGCGAATAAATCCGGCTGGAGATTTTGGGGGTTGGGACGCAGCAGCCCTTGTCCGACATCATCCAGACCATAAGGCGCATACACCTCGCCGGTTTCAGGGTCAAAACCAATACAGGTTCCTGCAACAAGATAACGATCGACACCATCCCTTGCAGACCCAAGCCGAGGGCAAGCCCTGCCAAACCGCTCGCCGTACCATAGATGGACCCGGGCCTGATTCTTGATATCGATCTTGACGCCCAGGTCATTGAACAGTTGCCGGGTTTCAAGGATGACTTCGTTCTCTGCTTCCCAGGACAGGTCCGCGTCAAAGTAAAAAATGTCGTAATCCTTCACTCCCGATGCGGCAGGCAGACCCGCCTGATGACTCCATACAGCCTGGAACAAACAGCCCGCTGTCAGCATGCATTGACTCAGCCCCAGTGAAGGCAAGCGTGAGGCAATGTGTTTATTAATCGGGTTACTCATCGCTATTGTGACCAGGCATTCAGGTGTCAACTTCACTTTTAGTCCTCGGGATTCAATTCGACACACACTTTATTATGGCAACCAGCATAAAGTACGCCCTTAACGCCCAATTCACTTGCGCCGTTTAAAAACATGTTACAACTGATCAGATGCACGCCGGTTAAAATACGATTAGGTTCACCAGAAGCAAACCATTAGCCTACGCGTAACACTAGAAAATATCCTCCCACACATATTTAAGGATTTGATGTGACACGACTATTTTATAGCCTCACCTTGAGTTTTTGTCTTTTTCTTAGCGGCTGCGTTTCCTATTCCCTACATCAGTTGCCCCCCGTTAAAACTTGGCCGCCAGCGGCCAGTAACAACAAGACCAAGCCTGTGGCGAATATATCTTATATGCCGACCAGCGCCTTCATTACGCAGCAGAATGCTCGGCGTGGCGGAACAGGCCAGATTAAAGGAATCATAGTCGATACATTTGCAAAATCCGGGCGCTTCAAGCAAGTCACCACACAACCGCAAGGAGCTGATCTGTTCGTGAATGCGATATTGAGATCACATGAATCCGGTAGCCAACTCAGCGCGATTATTAGCGGAGCCACATTGCTTGTTGTACCCATGACATTTGGTACGAGCTACACCCTTGAACTGGTCTATAGAAACGCAAATGGCAAAGTGATTGGCCGCACTGAAAAAACCGAATACATAAGAACCTGGGTGCAACTGTTGTTAGTGGTCGCAATCCCCTTCAATAACCTGCCAGACAAGATTATTCAGCAACTGGCGCAAAGCTCAATTGAAGAAGCGATCAGCCTTAATTTAATTTAACTCAATTCATGAAAGCTTTAACGAGGTAGTTGCCACTTCAGTGATTGCTCGTTTGGGCCGGATAACACGTGAGACCTCGTCAAGTACATGAACTGCTTAGCGACGAGTTAGACCTACCAATTGACGGCTCGGTACCACATCTCAGAAAGATGCACTCGGGGTCCATCTCAGCGATCTGGCTGATTATATCGACAGGTAGCGCAATGCAGCCGCTGTTGAACGAAAGCTGTTGATGGGCCGATATAAACGGGCACGTTAAGCCAGGACGCAGTGCCTCCAGGGTCCGACGGTTGTCGTAAAGTTCGCTGGAGCATGGAGGGACGCGGCAAAAGCGGTGCCGTCCGCGTCATCTACACCGTTCAGTTGAAAAGCGGTGCGTTGGTCGCCCTGTTGATTTACGGCAAGGGTGCCATTGAAAATATTCCAGCGCATATCCTGCGCAAGATTGCCAGGAGATGAACCATGCCCCTGAGTGAAAAAGAACTAATGGAGCACGACGCCAAACGTAATATTGGCGAAGAACTGCTGGCGTCGATCATCGACGTAAAAGCAGGGCGCCATGGCCAAGTGCATCATGTGGAAGTCACAGAAGCCGCCGAAGCGCGCAGCAAAACCGGGCTCTCCCAACCACGATTCGCAGAATTGCTGGGAGTGTCCGTACGCACGCTACAGGAGTAGGAGCAAGGTCGACGCACGCCATCAGGCGCCGCCCGTTCTCTGCTGCACATTGCAGCGTTACGACCAGACGTTTTCCGCGACGTTCTATCACGCTAACCCTGGGTACTTGCCTGCGATGACTGTGCTAATCAGTGGCCTTTTTTGGGTACCGCTGTATCAGGGATCTGAGCGCCTCACCCTCCTGAAAAAAACGCTTTTGACCTCGGCATCGGCCAGCCCGGTCTCACGTCGGCTGAGCCAAGCTTTGGCTAGTTGTCTGCGTTCGAAGGTTTGGAATTCCTGATAAACTATTACTCCGTTACGCCGCAACCTAATCTGCGCCGTATACCTCTTTTCTCCATTTTTAGCCTTTCTTACTGTAATCGTTCCCATGACAAATCCTCGATAGTACAAGGATTTTGATGTTGCATTTTCGTAGCACTACAGTGCTACAAATGGCAAGAAACGGCTAAAAAGCGCTACAAATGAAACAAATGTGAACGAAAAAATATGAGCGAAAACACCGCTACAAACCCCGTCCTAGAGCGCTTAGAACCATCCAGGAAATTTAGCGTTGCCCCTATGATGGATTGGACCGATCGCCACTGTCGATTTTTCCTGCGCCTGCTGTCCAAAAACGCGTTGCTGTACACCGAGATGGTCACCACGGGTGCGCTGCTCAATGGTGATGCCGAGCGCTTTTTGCGTCATGACGAAACCGAGCATCCGCTGGCCTTGCAGTTGGGCGGCAGTGTTCCGGCTGACTTGGCCGCCTGCGCACGCATGGCTCAGGACGCAGGTTATGACGAGGTGAATCTCAATGTTGGCTGCCCGAGCGATCGGGTTCAGAACAATATGATTGGCGCCTGCCTGATGGCGCACCCTGCACTGGTGGCAGACTGCGTAAAGGCTATGCGTGATGCAGTGTCCATCCCCGTTACGGTCAAGCACAGGATTGGCATCAACGGGCGCGATAGCTACGAGCAACTGTGCGATTTTGTCGGCACTGTTCGTGATGCCGGCTGCACAAGCTTCACCGTGCACGCGCGCATTGCCATTCTCGAAGGACTTTCGCCGAAAGAGAACCGCGACATCCCTCCCCTGCGTTATGACGTTGCCGCACAGTTGAAAACAGATTTCCCGGAGCTGGAGATCATTCTCAATGGCGGGATCAAGACGCTCGAGCAATGCCAGGAGCATTTGCAGGTGTTTGATGGCGTGATGCTCGGCCGTGAGGCGTATCACAATCCGTATATTCTGGCGGCTGTCGATCAACAGCTGTTCGACAGCACTGCCCCAGTTATTTCACGGGCGCAAGCCCAGGCGCTGCTACGGCCCTATATCGCTGCACATATCGCCGCTGGCGGGTCGATGCATCACATCACGCGCCATATTTTGGGGCTGGGCCAGGGGTTCCCGGGCGCTCGTCGCTTCCGCCAGTTGCTGTCCGTGGACATCCACAAGGCCAAGGACCCTCTGGCGTTGCTGGATCAGGCCGGGGAGCTGCTGGAAGGCCGCTGAATCGCGGGTAATTAAAAAGGTGCCGCTCCTGCACAGGACGGCCCCTTCTTTATGTGCGCAACTTGCGATCAGTGTCGCTCGAGTGCATTCACCAGATCATGAAACGCTTCACGGTTGGAGTCGTTGAGGCCCATTAGAATTTTGTGTGCCTCAAGCACTTTCACGCGGACCACTTCTTCGGACTGATCCTGTGAAGGCAAGTCTGTCAGGCACCCCGGGCACGGAATCGGCTGGCCAATGATGTTGAACACCTGATCGAAGCCCATCGACTCCAGGAGTCGGGTGATGTCTTCGTGGGTGGTCACGACCGTCGGCAGCAAGCCTATTTTTTGGCGCGACAAGATCGACAGCTTCGCCAGCAAACCCAGTGTGGTGCTGTCGATACTGCGGGTCTCGGTGAGGTCAATCACGATGGCGTTGAAGTTCAGCGCCGTGAAAATCCTCTCGATTGTTGCATCCAGGGCCGAACACAACGTCAGACGCACTTCACCCACAAACTTCAGGACGAAGGTGCCATCCTGTTCGGCGAACTGAATTCTACCGGTACTCATTTAAGATTCCTGCTCAACACCAACAAGGCGATATCATCCGGCATCTCCCCTAGCGTAGCTAATCCAAACACCTGGCGCAGACCATCCAGGCTGCCGCCTGCTGCTTTCACCAATTGAGGTAACGCAGCTTCTTTCTCTTTGAGCGTCGGCTCAGTCAAAAGATCCAAAATTCCGTCAGACATCAGCGTCAGGCTGAAGGATTCAGGCAATTTCAGAACCTGGTCTTCATACGTGGCTTCGTTGAACAGGCCAACGGGCAACCCGCGTCCTTCAAGATAACTCACACTGTCTGGAGTGTAGAGCACCGGTAGTGGCAAGTGCCCACCAATGCTGTAGGTCAGCAAACCGGTTTCTTCGTCAATCACGCCACCCACCATGGTCACATGCTTGCCCAGCTTGCAGTTGATCAGGCCACGGTTGATGTGCCCAAGCACCTCGGAAGGCTTGAACTCCGGCAAGGTGCCATTGCGCTTGGACTCAAACAGCAAGCGCGTGGTCATGAACTTGAGCAGCACCGTCACGAACGCTGACGACGCACCGTGACCGGAAACGTCAGCCAGGTAGAACGCGACCCGGCGCTCGTCGACCCGGAAATAGTCAACAAAATCGCCAGACAGGTACAGGGACGGAATGATCTGGTGAGCGAAGTTGAAATCGTCAATGGACCAGGGGCTGACCGGCAGCATGTTCATCTGCACCTGACGGCCGGCGTTCTGGTCTTCCTGCAGCAAGTGCAGACTGGCCTCAAGCTCCCGGTTGGCAGACTCAAGCTTGTCCCGATAGCGCTTGTTTTCGAGCTGTAGCCGTGCACGATCGAGCGCACGGTGGACCGAGTGCTCCAGAACGGCAAGGTCTTCGAGCGGCTTGATCAGGTAGTCGGCAGCGCCAAGACGCAACGCCTCGACCACATCGCTCATTACGCCCGCACCGGAGATAACGATCACTGGCGTCTGCACAGACCGCAGGCTGACCTGGCGAATCAGCTCCAGACCACTCATTTGCGGCATGCGCAGGTCACAGATGACTAAATCCGGCTGCTCTTGCTCGAACACCTGTAGCCCTTGCAAGCCATTACTGGCCTGAAGGACGCTGAAGCCGCTGTCTTCCAAGTAGGCCGCGAGACTGGCGCGTACTACTTCGTCGTCATCAATGATCAGCAGCGTGGCACTGGTTTTTTGCATGTGGGCAAACGGCGCCAGAATTAGGTTGCCGCGAGAGCTCGAATACGTCGGACTCACGACTGAATTGGCTTGTGAACATCCCTGATTCAAATCGACTGTGTTGCTCGATCCTACAAAGGTGCCCGTGTAAGGCGCAGACGGTACTCCCATCCGCGGGGGGTTTCAAGCTCAGGCCGATGGTGGTTTGAGGTGTTCGTCACGTTAAATTCCCACGGGTTATAAGAACCACGTTAACGGCAACTAAAACCATGGTCCGAAAGGCTCCAAAGAGGATTCTTTCTCATCTGCCACGATAAAAAAAACGGCCACTCGGGCCGTTTTTTTCACTGTGTTCTCACGAATTAAAAGTCGTCGACTACCTGTCCGTCCTTGACTTTGAATTCACGATTTTGCAGGTACGCATTGCGGATAAAGATGTACTTGTCGCCCGTGATCAGTTTTTCGGCTGACAACAAGCTGGCGCGGGTATCAATCAAGTCCATGCCGATGGTCATGTTACGGGCCGGCACATCACTGATGTAGCGGTACGGTTCGGTGAAGGAGTCCGGGTAAATACCCACCGCATCACGCACGGTGCTAGGGCCCAGAAGCGGCAGCACCAGGTAAGGGCCGCTTTCAACGCCCCAACGCCCGAGGGTCTGGCCAAAGTCTTCGCTGTTGCGATGCAGGCCCATCTTGGTGCCCAGATCAAAGAAGCCGGCCACACCCAGCGTGGTGTTGAGCAACAGACGGGCAGTGTCTACACCGGCAGCATGGGGCTTGGCCTGCAGGACATCGTTGGCCAGGTTGCGAATGTCACCGATGTTGCGGTACATGTTGTGAATGCCATCCTCCAGGAACTGCGGAGTGATGTATTGATAGCCCTGGGCAAGTGGCTTCAAGGCATAGGTATCAATCGTGTCGTTGAATTTGAACACGACACGGTTAAACCCTTCCCACGGGTCATCTTCAGTGGCGGCATTGGCAGCCAATGGCAACATGGCCACACCGGCACAAACAAATAGCTGAGCAAGACGATCAGTCCAGCGCATAGCAAAAACTCCCTGAAGTTACTTGATACTTGGGCGCTATGCCCTGAGTCAGATCATCAGTATAACGGCAAATGTCTTTTAGGCAGCCCCCAAGCAATACCCTAAACAGACTTGAGTAGAAGATAGACGTTCCACAGCCCCGGGATTCTTTTGAAACCACCGGCTGGCCACCCCGAAAAAACACGCACAAGGGATTGTGATTGAGATCATGCACTCCAGGCGCGAGTGGATTAATCTAGGGTCCTTACAGACCTTTTGTTCACTGCGAAGGTCTACACCAGAGCCTATCAATAAAGGATGAATGCTATGCCTGCCCGCGACCTGCAAGAACAACTCAATACCTTGCGCGAGCAACTGGAACAGAATCCGCCGCTCACTCAAGAAGAGCGTGAGCACTTGGTCCAGCTCTCAACACAAATCCAGGCTCAGATCGACATCGAGAAAGCGACCAACGACACCAGCCTGGCCGACAGCGTCAACCTCGCCGTAGAACGCTTCGAGGTCGAACACCCTACCCTGGCCGTCACGCTGCGCAACATCGTACAAACCCTGGGCAACATCGGGATCTGATCACCCGGCGCCCCACAAACAACAAAGCCCCGACTCACTAAACATGAGTCGGGGCTTTTTTTTGCTACTCAGCCAGTCAGACCACTGATTGACCGCTCAGTGCCAGGTCAAGCAGCTCGCGGTTGGCAACCGCGTACATCGCGTAGTCGTTGCCAGTGGCGGCACGCAGATCGACCAGCATCGAGCGCCAGCGCTCAACCATCGAGTTGTTCTGCTCAAGCCACAATGCAAGACGTGCTTCGATACTTTCACCGGCATCGGTCATCTGCAACACCGACACGGTAATTGCACGCTGCTGCCAGTCGATATCGTCGCGGAACGCTTCGCGAGCCAGCGCCTGCCAGTTGTTTTCTACCGGCAAGTTGCTGATCTGCTGCAAGTACCAGGTCAGGTCCAGTGCGCTGCCCACGGCGAAATACGCCTTGGCTACATCCGCAGCGTTCTGGCCGGTCACATCCGAGGCTTCGATAATCGGCAGCAAGGTGTACAGGTGCGTAGTACCCGCCACCATACGCGCCAGCAATTCCGGCACGCCCGCCGCTACGTAAGCCTGATAGCGGGTCTGCCAGCCTTCGCGGGTAGGACCTTCCAGCAGTTCGTCGAGCTTGAGCCCCAACGCTGCCAGATGCGGCCCGAAGTGCGCCACATCGCGCGCCGCGTCCAGCTCGTTACGACGGCTGCGCAGGAACCAGCGCGTAGCACGGCGGCCCAGTCGCATCAGCTCATCCATCAGCGCCAGCTGGATTTCAGCCGGTACCTGATAGTCCAGCGCTTCGATCTGACGGAACCAGTGCGGGAGGTGGAAAATATCCCGCACGATCACGTAAGCACCGGCCACGTTGGCCGCACTCATGCCGGTCGACTCTTTCAAGCGCTCCACAAAGGTGATGCCCATGTGGTTGACCAGATCGTTGGCGATCTGGGTGCTGACGATTTCACGCTTGAGACGGTGACGACGCATGGCTTCGGCAAACTTGCTGACCAGCATCGGCGGGAACGCGGTTTCCATGTCCCGGGTCAGATAGTCATCATCGGGCACCAGAGAGTTGAGCAAGGCTTCCTTGAGGTCGATCTTGCTGTAGGAGATCAGCACCGACAGCTCGGCACGGGTCAGGCCATGACCTGCCGCAACGCGCTCGTTGAGCTGCTCTTCTGACGGCAGGAACTCAATGGCGCGATCCAGCTTGCCACGGGCTTCCAGATCGTTCATCAGGCGCTTGTATTCAGCAATTCGCTCATAAGCACGACGGGCCGCCAACGAAATGGCCTGGGTCTGCTTATAGTTGTTGCCCAGCACCAGACCGCCCACTTCGTCAGTCATGCTGCCCAGCAACTGATTGCGCTGCTTCTCGGTCATATCACCCGCCTGCACAACTTCGTTGAGCAGGATCTTGATATTCACTTCGTGGTCAGAGCAGTCAACGCCACCGGCGTTGTCGATAAAGTCGGTGTTGGAACCACCGCCATTGAGGTTGAACTCGACACGACCCAGTTGAGTCATGCCCAGGTTGCCGCCCTCACCCACCACCTTGCAGCGCAATTCGTTGCCATTGACGCGCAACGCATCGTTGGCCTTGTCGCCGACATCGGCGTGGCTTTCGCTGCTGGCTTTGACGTAAGTACCGATACCGCCGTTCCACAGCAGATCCACAGGCGCCTTGAGCAAGGCGTTCAGCAGTTCGGTCGGGGTCAGCTTGTCGGCAGTGATTGCGAAACGCTCTTTCATCTCTGGGGAGATGGCGATGCTTTTTGCGCTACGGGAGAAAATACCGCCGCCCGCCGACATGATGCTGGTGTCGTAATCCGACCAGGCCGAACGCGGCAGATCGAACAGGCGCTGACGCTCAACGAAGCTATTGGCAGGCTCCGGGTTTGGATCGATGAAGATATGCAGGTGGTTAAAGGCCGCAACCAGCTGCAGTTTGTCGGACATCAACAAGCCGTTGCCGAACACGTCACCGGCCATGTCGCCGACACCGACCACACTGATGCTGTCTTTCTGGACGTTGATCCCGCGCTCTTTAAAGTGACGCTGCACGCCAACCCAGGCGCCCTTGGCGGTGATGCCCATCTTTTTATGGTCATAACCGGCCGAACCGCCCGACGCAAACGCATCACCCAGCCAGAAGCCGTAATCGATGGCAATGCCGTTGGCGATGTCGGAGAAGGTCGCCGTGCCCTTGTCGGCAGCGACCACCAGGTACGGGTCATCGTCGTCGTGGCGAACCACGTTCAAAGGCGGCACCAGCGCGCCGTCCTTCAAGTTGTCAGTGATATCCAGCAGGCCGGAAATAAAGATCCGGTAGCAGGCAATCGCCTCGGCCTGGATCTCGTCACGACCGCCGCCCAATGGCAAGCGACGCGGAACGAAACCACCCTTGGCACCCACCGGCACGATGACCGAGTTCTTCACTTGCTGGGCTTTAACCAGGCCCAGCACTTCGGTACGGAAATCTTCTTCGCGGTCCGACCAGCGCAAACCGCCGCGAGCCACGTTACCGAAGCGCAGGTGCACGCCTTCAACCCGTGGCGAGTAAACGAAGATTTCAAACTTCGGCACCGGCTTTGGCAGCTCGGGGATCAGGTGCGGGTTGAACTTGAAGCTGAAGTACGAACGGTTGTGACCGTTGGCATCCGGCTGGTAGAAGTTGGTACGCAGCGTGGCTTTGATCAGATCCAGATAACGACGCAGGATACGGTCTTCGTTAAGCACCTGAACGTCGTCCAGGGCCGTCAGAATGGCCTGTTCCAGACGCAGTTGCTTGTCTTCCAGGTCTTCGGCCGTGAGCTTGCGCGCCAGATAGAAGCGGGTCTTGAACAACCGGGTCAATTCGCGAGCGATGTCGGTGTGGTTGTTCAGGGTGCTGGCGATGTAACCCAGGTCAAAGCCCAGGCGGATCTGCTTCAGATAACGGGCGTAAGCACGCAGCAGCGCCACATCACGCCACGGCAAGCCGGCAGTCAGTACCAGACGGTTGAACGCATCGTTCTCGGCATCGCCGCGCACGATATGCACGAACGCATCCTGCAGCGTGTCATTGAGCTGCTGGATATCCAGGTTCAAGCCTTCACCCGCGGTAAAGGCGAAGTCATGGATCCAGAACTCACGACCATTGGCGTGACGCAGGCGATACGGGAATTCACCCAGGACGCGCAGGCCAAGGTTTTCCAGAATCGGCAGCACATCGGACAGCGCCAGCGGCGTGTCGGCGTGGTACAGCTTGCAATGCAGTTCCTGACCGGCGCTCTGACCCAGCGGCTGATAGAAACTCATCACCAGCGGGTTTTTTTCGCTCAGGCTCATGAGGTGCTGCATGTCGACCACGGCCGAGTGCGCGGCAAAGCGCTCGCGGTAACCTGCCGGGAAGCCTTTAGGGAAGTCAGACAGCACTTTAGTGCCGTTGGCCTCGCCAAAGCTTTCAACCACCAGGCTTGCATAGTCGTCCTGCCAGCTGCGGCAGGCCTGGATCACTTCTTTTTCCAGCAGCAGCGGGTCGATATCGATCCGGTTCTTTGGATCAACTCGCAAAATCAGCTGCACACGGGCCAGTACCGACTCAGAGAAGAAGGTCCAGAACTCGCAATCAGAGGCCTGCAGACGCTCCATCAGCACCTGCTGGATCTTCTGCCGCACTTCGGTGGAATACACATCACGCGGCACGTAGGCCAGGCAATAGCAGAAACGGCCATACGGGTCTTTGCGCAGGAACACGCGAATCTTGTTGCGCTCCTGGATTTGCACAATCGACATCACAGTGGTGAACAACTCATCCACCGGCGTCTGGAACAAGTCATCACGGGGCAGCACTTCAACGACCTGAGCCAGTTCCTTGCCCAGGTGAGCCTTGGGCTGGAAGCCCGAGCGACGTTCGATTTCTGCAACCTTGCGACGGATATAAGGGATCACCCGCACGCTTTCGCCGTACACCGAGGAGGTGTACAAGCCCATGAAGCGGCATTCCTTGATGACCTTGCCGTCGGCATCGATCTGGCGGATCGACACATAGTCCGGGTAAGCCGGGCGATGAACGCGGCTAGGATGTGCCGCCTTGGCAAACGACAGCAGGGTCGGCATGCGCAGGTAGCTGACGGCGTAATCTTCGATACGCAGGTCTTCGGCAGTCAGGCCCGCGCGCAGCAGCTTGGTCAGACCGAGGAAGGAGTCGGCGTCATATTCAATATGCCCGCCATCCGCCTCGTCACGTACCACAAATTCTTCGTAGCCCAGGAAGGTGAAGTGGTTACCCACCAGCCATTCCAGGAAGCTTTTGACTTCGGCTTTCTCATCGGCATTGACGGCGTACTGGCAGTGATCGACACTGGCCAGCAACTCCTGAACCTTGGCCTTCATCGGCTCAAAGTCAGCTACCGCCACGCGCACTTCACCCAGAACCTGCTCCAGTTCCTTGCTCAGTACATTCAATTCGGCTACGTGGGCGCAGCGGTCGATTTCCAGGTACATCAGCGACTCTTGCGAGACGCCTTCCCCTGAAGTGCCCTTGGGCAGGATTTCCAGCAACTCGCCCTTGCTGCCGCGGCGAACGCTCAACACCGTGGTTTGCAGGGTATGGATGCTGTAACCGCGACGGTTCAGCTCGGTACGCACCGAGTCCACCAGGAACGGCAAGTCGTGATGCAGCACCTCGACGGCAGTGTGCGTCGACTGCCAGCCGTGGCGTTCGTAATCGGGGTTGAAGACGCGCACTTGCGGCTGCGCAGGGTCGAAGCGCTCCAGCAGACGCCAGGCCGACAGTGTGCAGCCGGCCAGGTCGGACATCCGACGTTGGGTGAGTTCATCCAGAGAAATGATGCCGAAGAATTGCTCAGCGAACAGCGCCACTTGTGGCAGTGCCTGTTCACTGATGTGCTGCGCCAGTGCTGCTTGCAGTTGATGCTGGAAGTCGGCTTTGCTGGCTGCGGTGAAGAACGCCATCTGTGGTACTCCGCTTGGGCTTGTTATTGAGAGAAGCGTCGCATGCTGTTCCCGCGTGGGGAGCTGTCAATACTGTGCAAGGTCTATCTTGGCAGTTACCTTCAACGCACAGCATGACAGGGAGGTGAAGCTGGCCGTGACCCACGGGTCACATTCACGTTCCAGGATGGGTATCTACAAAAACGACTGCCGGATAAACAGGCTGTGCCTTTAGAGATAACTATCACCGCGCAGCTTAACGATTGAGCCGCACAACCTGCTTACGGTGCGGCGACATATTCGGTCATCGGGACGCAACCTCACGTGCTGTCAGGGAATAACCCTAGCATTCACAAGCGAAAAACCTTCATAGAAGCACCGTACTTTCTCTAGTCAGTCTCAGAAATAACTGACCATTTGCCCTGTTGCGCCATTCCCGCATGCAC
The DNA here is from genome assembly GCF_059862735.1 of Pseudomonas sp. MF06569. NCBI lineage: Bacteria > Pseudomonadati > Pseudomonadota > Gammaproteobacteria > Pseudomonadales > Pseudomonadaceae > Pseudomonas > Pseudomonas sp. MF06569. The sequence goes on from NZ_JCBCUZ010000027.1 coordinate 45,400, forward strand.
AAATCGGTTGAGACTGGCAAAATCCGCCCCTGTTCGACTTGCCCGCGCCCAGAGCGCCAGGAACCCCCCATGCAAATGACCACCGACCACCTGCTTGCCAACCCGTGCGACGACGAAGAAGACAACATGGCCATGCTGTGTTGCCACACTGACAGCGGCGAAATGTTCCTGATGACCCGCTACCCCGACGAAGACGAGCTGGAAATCACCCTTGAGGACGAGCCTTCGACACTGGACGGCATCAAGGTCACCTTGAGCCCTACCCGCCTGCTGATCGAAATCGGCGCGGGCGATACAGACGTGCTCAAGGGCGACGACCACCTGGAAATCCGCCACAACACGGCAGCCGCAGACCTGGCAGAAGTCGAAGAAACCTTGCAGAACATCCTCAAGGGCACCGGCACCTACGTCAGCGAGCTGGGCTAACCCCTGTAGGAGCGGGCTTGCTCGCGATGCAGGCGCCACGGTTCTTCTGCTGAACCACAGTGATGCAATCGCGGGCAAGCCCGGCTCCCACGGCTTCCCCTCCACTTCAGACGCAAAGGTATCAACCGGATGCCCCCGATCTTCGACGCCCACTGCCACATCATCGACGGCGCTTACCCGCTAGTGCCCAACAACGGCTACCTGCCTGATTTCTTCAGTGTCCATGACTACCTGTCACGGGCAGAACCGCTGGGCATCGTCGGCGGGGCAGTGGTTTCGGGGTCCTTTCAGGGGTTTGATCAGACTTACCTGATCGCTGCGCTAAAGCGTTTAGGCCCAGGCTTTGTGGGCGTCACCCAGCTTGCAGCCAGCGTTACTGACGAGCAGCTGCACACCTTGCACCAGCACGGCGTGCGCGCCCTGCGCTTCAACCTCAAGCGCGGCGGATCAGAACAGCTCGACCAGCTCGAATTCCTGGCCAGGCGGGTACATGAGCAAGTCGGCTGGCACTCGGAGCTGTATATCGATTCTCGCGAGTTGTCCGGCATTGAAGCCCGGCTGCGCCGATTGCCAGCACTGAGCATCGATCATCTGGGATTGAGCCGCGAAGGGCTGCCCTGCCTGCTTCGCCTTGCCGAGCTGGGTGTACGCATCAAGGCCTGCGGATTTGGCCGGGTTGATTTTGATGTCCCACCCGTGTTGCAACAGATACACAGTGCCAACCCCAACGCCCTGATGTTTGGCACCGACCTGCCCTCAACCCGGGCACCTCGGGCGTTTGCAGACAGCGACATTGCCTTGCTGATCGACGCACTGGGCGAAGACGGCGCCCGGCGAGCCCTGTGGCACAACGCCCGGGCATTTTATGGGTTGTAGCCGTTGCGACCGCTTCGCGATCGATCGCAGCCTCGCGGAGCTCGTCAGCGACTACAGTTTCGTCGCCTACCCCGCACCGTAGTCGCTGACGAGTAGAACGAGGCTGCGTCAGGTTTGGTGCGCCACTGCGACGAAGCAGTCGTAAACCGGCCACCATGGTTCATCAGGCAAACCGCGCGCACCCCGTTTTATCTTCCATCCACCCACCCAGATGCGCACCATTCTCAACAACATCGTACTTTTCCGAATTTTCCTACAAAAAGCCCCACCGCCATTAGTCCGCAGCGCCCTCAATGGATTAAAGTAACGCCCCCAGCCCCGGTGTAATTCTTGCGCCGCCGGTGTCCTTTTCAGGAACAGTCATCGATGGAACATCGTGAAGCGCTGCTTGCGCTGCGAACCTTTCTCTCAACGCAGATCCTCGGTCAGGAAAAGTTGATCGATCGCCTGCTGATCGCGTTGCTCGCAGACGGCCACATGCTCGTCGAAGGCGCACCGGGTCTGGCCAAGACCAAGGCCATCAAAGAACTGGCCGAGGGCATTGAAGCGCAGTTCCATCGTATCCAGTTCACCCCCGACCTGCTGCCAGCCGATATCACCGGCACCGAAATCTATCGCCCCGAAACCGGCAGCTTCGTGTTTCAACAAGGGCCGATTTTTCACAACCTGGTGCTGGCGGATGAAATCAACCGGGCGCCGGCCAAGGTGCAGTCGGCCTTGCTTGAAGCCATGGCCGAGCGCCAGGTCAGCGTCGGGCGCAGCACCTACGAGTTGTCGCCGCTGTTTCTGGTCATGGCCACGCAAAACCCCATCGAGCAGGAAGGCACTTACCCGCTGCCCGAAGCCCAGCTCGACCGTTTTCTGATGCACGTCAAAATCGGCTTTCCGGACGCTGCCGTCGAACGCCGCATCCTGCAACAGGCCCGTGGCGAAGCCCTCAACGGCGAAACCAAGCCCGAGCGCCGGGTCAGCCAGCAGGCCATTTTTGCTGCGCGCAAGGAAATCCTCGGCCTGTACATGGCCGATGCGGTGGAGGAATACCTCGTACAACTGGTGATGGCGACCCGTACCCCCGGCAAGTTCGACCCCGAAATGGCGGAATGGATTGCCTACGGCGCCAGCCCCCGTGGCTCGATCGCGCTGGATCGCTGTGCTCGGGCCCACGCTTGGCTGGCCGGACGCGACTTCGTCAGCCCCGAAGACATTCAGGCCGTGCTGTTTGACGTGCTGCGCCATCGCATCATCCTGTCATTCGAAGCCGAGGCCGCCGGTATCGACCAGGACCGCGTGGTACAGCGCATCCTCGACGTCGTTGCCGTTGCCTGACCGATGAACAACCCCCTGCCCGCCGAACCCGGTATCCGCGTCACGCTCGCCGAACTGATCGAGATGCGCCATCGGGTACGCGAAGTGCAATTGTTCTCCTCCCCCAGCCAGCGCAGCCCGCTGGTGGGGTTGCATCACTCAAAATTGCGCGGACGCGGGGTCGACTTCGATCAGGTGCGGGTCTACCAGGCCGGGGACGACGTGCGCACCATCGACTGGCGCGTGACAGCACGCACCCAGGAACCGCACACCAAAATGTTCCATGAGGAACGCGAGCGGCCGATCTTTATCCTGGCCGAACAAAGCCGACGGCTGTTTTTCGGCTCGGGGCTGATGTTCAAGTCGGTGCTCGCCGCCCAGGCTGCCAGCCTGATCGGCTGGGCCGCACTGGGTCACAACGACCGCGTCGGCGGGCTGGTGTTTGGCGATCACGAACATTACGAAATCAAACCCCGGCGCAGCAAGCAAAGCCTGCTGCAATTGCTCAACCGGCTGGTGCGGGTCAATCAGTCACTGCACACCGACGTGCAATCGGACCGCGATGCCCTGGGCATGGCGCTGATCCGCGCCCGTGAAGTGCTGCGCCCCGGCAGCCTGGTGATCGTGATCTGTGATGAGCGGGGCCTCACCGACGCTGCCGAGCAGCAATTGAGCCTGCTATCACGCCATTGCGACCTGATCCTGCTGCCGCTGTCCGACCCGCTGGATCACGCCCTTCCCGCTGCCGGGCTGTTGCGTTTTGCCGAGCGTGGCGCCCAGCTGGAACTCGACACCCTCAATTATGATTTGCGCCAGGCCTACCGTGCCCAGGCCGAGGCCCGGATTGCCCGCTGGGAACTGCTGGCGCAAAAGCTGCGGGTTTTGCTCATGCCCCTGAGCACCCAAAGTGAAATGGTCGAACAACTGCGCGAATACCTGAACGCCAAGCGTCCCGGCAAAACCTCATGAAAGAACTCGAACAGCTGCAACCCCTGATCACGCCCCCGGCGATTGGCTTCTGGCCGCCAGCGCCGGGCTGGTGGTTGCTGCTCATCATACTGCCCGCGCTGGGCTGGGGACTGTGGTGGTTGCGCCGCTACCTGCCCGCCAAACGCCAGCCGGGCCGTACCGAGCAACCCCTGGACCCGGTGCGCCTGGCCGCCCTTGAAGAACTGGCGCGTTTTCCAAAACCTTACGACGGCGCGCCCGCCGGTGCCTGGCTGCAACAGCTCAACGGCCTGCTCAAGCGCCTGTGCCGCAACCACTACCCCTACAGCCAAAGTCACACACTCAATGGTCGCAAGTGGCTGGCGTTCCTCGACAACCGTTGCCCGGCTGCCGGGTTGACGCGCTGGATGGTACTGGTCGAAGGCGCCTACAAGCCCGAGTGCAAGCTCGACGACAAAGCAATCGCCGGACTCAATCAAGCGGTTGAAACCTGGATTCGCAAACATGTTTGAGTTTGCCTGGCCGTGGCTCTTCGCCCTGCTGCCCCTGCCCTGGCTGATGCGCCTGGTACTGCCGGCCGCCGACAGCGGTGAGGCTGCGCTACAGATCAGCTTTCTGGGCGATCTCGAAGAACTGGCCCGGCGCAAGGCGCGAGCCACCCTGCCTTCGTGGCGCCAGCAAACCCCCTATGTGCTGCTCTGGCTGTTGCTGTTGACCGCCGCCGCCCGCCCGCAATGGCTGGGTGAGCCGCTGCCCATTGCCGCCAGTGGCCGCGACCTGCTGGTTGCGGTGGATGTCTCGGGCTCGATGGACTACCCGGATATGCAATGGCAAGGCGAAGACGTCAGCCGTCTGGATCTGGTTAAAAGCCTGCTCGGCGACTTTCTGGAAAAACGTGAGGGTGATCGCGTGGGGCTGATCCTGTTCGGCAGCCAGGCCTACCTGCAAGCGCCCCTGACTTTCGACCGGCGCACTGTGCGCACCTGGCTCGACGAAGCGCGCATCGGCATCGCGGGCAAGAACACCGCCATCGGTGACGCGATTGGCCTGGCCCTCAAACGCTTGCGCCAGCGTCCTGCACAAAGCCGGGTGCTGATCCTGATCACCGACGGGGCCAACAATGGCGGCCAGATCGACCCGCTCACCGCCGCCCGCCTTGCCGCCGAGGAAGGCGTTAAAATCTACCCCATCGGGATTGGCGCCGACCCGGAAGAAAGCAGCAGCAAAGGCATGTTCACCATCAACCCCGGAGTGGACCTTGATGAACCGGCGCTTGAAGAGATCGCCAAAGTCACTGGCGGCCAGTACTTCCGTGCCCGAGACGGCGGTGAACTGTCAGCCATCAAGGACACCCTCGACCAACTTGAACCCGTGGCCCAGCAACCCACCCAGGCACGCCCGGCACAGGCACTCTACAGCTGGCCATTGGCGGCAGCCCTGCTGCTGAGCGTGCTGCTGGTGATCCGCGAGCTGTGGCCCAACAACCCTGTACAACGCTGGCTGAGCAAGGAGCATTTTTTGCAGCAACATCCTGACTGGCGCGCACGGCTCAAACGCCTGCGTCTGCGCAGGCGCCGATGAGCGCGCTCTGGCCCCACTGGTTTCGCCCCGAATGGCTGCTTGTCCTGCCGCTGCTCGGCTGGCTGCTATGGAAACGCTGGCACCGTGAAAAACGCGCAGGCCGCTGGCAGATGATCCTGCCGGTGGCGTTTCATCGCGTATTGCTCAGTGGCGGTAATGGCCGTAACAGCAAGCTGCCCTGGATTGCCCTGGGCCTAGGCTGGCTGCTGGCTGTACTGGCGTTGCTGGGGTCCAGTTGGCAAAGGGTTGAGCAGTCCACGCAAAAGCCCGCCGACCCGCTGGTCGTCATGCTGGAACTGACCCCCAGCATGCTCGCCACCGACAGTTCGCCCAACCGGCTGGAGCAGGCGCGACGCAAGATCTATGACCTGCTGCAAAACCGTACCGATGCGCAAACTGCCGTGATCGTCTACGCCGGCAGTGCCCACACGCTGGTGCCGCTGTCCGATGACCTGGCCACCAGCCGCAACCTGCTTGAAGCCCTCAAGCCGTCGATCATGCCGCAACCGGGCCATCGTGCCGATCTTGCGGTCACCAAGGCCCTTGAGCTGCTCGATCAGGGCTCGCTGGGTGAGGGTCGCCTGCTGTTGATCACCTCATCGCTTAGCGACCAGGAACGCAGCGGCATCCGCCAGGCCCTGAATGGTCATGCCCCGCAACTGCTGATACTCGGCGTAGGCAGTCGCGAAGGCGCCCCCGTGGTCGACGAAAGCGGGCAGTTTCTCAAGGACGATCAGGGCGCCATTCTCCTGCCGCGCCTGGACAGCCCAAGCCTGCGGGCATTTGCCCTGGATGTGGACGGACGCTATCGCCAGGCACGCCTGGATGACAACGACTTGCGCGGCCTGGGCCTGCTCGACGGCCCAGCGCATCTGCGCGATGACGGCCAGACCCTGCATCTGGACGCCTGGTCTGACCAGGGTTACTGGCTGCTGCTCCCGCTTCTGTTGCTGGTGGCCTGTGCCGGACGGCGTGGCTGGCTGTTCTGCCTGCCCTTGCTGTTCATGCTGGCACCCCAGCCCGGCTACGCCATGAGCTTTACCGACCTCTGGTTGCGCCCCGACCAACAAGGCATACGCCTGCTGCAGCAAAAAAAACCATTGCAGGCACTCGAGCACTTCAGCGATCCGCTCTGGCAAGGCGTGGCGCTGTACCAGGCGGGCGACTACGCCGGTGCAGCCCTGCGTTTTGCCGAGGTCAACAGCGCCAGCGCGCACTATAATCGCGGCAATGCACTGGCCATGAATGACGAGCTGGAAGCCGCCATCGATGCCTATGAACAGGCACTCGAGCTGCAACCCGAGCTTCAGGTCGCCGCGCAAAACAAAGCCCTCGTCGAGCAAATACTGGAACAACAGCGCGCTGAGGCCCAGGCAAAGGCCGAACAGACACCCGAGCCGCCACCTGCGCCAGCCGAATCGCAAAACCCGCTGAGCACCAGTGCCCAGGGCGCGTCCAGCACCACGGGGCAAAATGAGGACAACAACTCGGCCGCCACCCCCACCACCGAAGCGCCCCCGGACGAGCCGCTCAACCCCGGCGCCGAAGCCGACGGTCAGCCCGGTGACGAGCAGACCACGCGCCCGCCCGTACCGGCTGCCAACCAGACCGGCGAAGAGCAGCGCCAGGCACTGGAACAATGGCTCAGACAGATTCCCGACAACCCCAGCGAATTGTTGCGACGCAAATTCTGGTACGAACAGCAGCAACATCAGGACACGCCTAAATGAACCGCCTCTGCGTTTTGCTTCTTTTGCTGTGTTGCTGGACCCTGCCGGCCCATGCCGGTGGCCTAGTTGCCAGCGTTGACCGGGACCAGCTCAGCTCCGGTGAAACCGTCGAGCTGACACTGGAGTCCACCGACGTCACCCAGTTTGGCAAGCCCGACCTGACACCACTGGACAACGGGTTTGAAGTGCGCGGCACGCGCCAGGTCAACCAACTGACCAGTCTCAGTGATGACAACAAAGCCACTACCCGCTGGATCATCACCCTGCAACCCAAACAAACCGGCACCGTGACGATCCCGGCACTGCAAGTCGGTGAATACCACAGCCAGCCGATCAACCTGACCGTGACCCAGAGCGTGGCCAGCGACAACGAACTGGCCCCGGTCTTTATCGAAGTCAGTCTGGACCAGCCCAGCGTCTACGTTCAGGCCCAGGCCCTGCTGACCCTGCGCGTCTACCACTCCGTTGCGCTCTACGACGACAGCAGCCTGACCCCGTTGCACATTGACGACGCCATCGTCGAGCAACTGGGCGAGTCGCGCACCTATGAAAAGTTGATCAATGGCGTGCGCCACGGCGTGATCGAGCGCCGCTACGGAATCTACCCCCAGCGCAGCGGCGAACTGCTGATTCCGGCACAAACTTTCAGTGCCACCCAGGTCGACAGCCAGCAATCCACGGCCCCCGCTCCCCTTGGGCCCAAGCCTGGAAAGCTGCTGCACGTGACCTCCACCGAGATCCCGCTGACCGTCCTGCCCAAGCCCGAGACCTATCCACCCAATGCCCCGTGGTTGCCGGCCCGAAGCCTGAGCATGAGCGAAACCTGGAACCCCGAGCCTGACCATACGCTGGTGGGTGACTCCCTGACCCGAACCCTCACCCTCAAGGCTGAAGGCCTGTCCAGCGCCCAGTTGCCGCCCCTGCCCGCCACTGACGTCAACGGCTTGCGGCGCTACCCGGACTTGCCGCAGTTGAGCAATCAAGTCACCGAGAACGGCCTGATCGGCAGCCGTGAAGAGCGCGAGGCGCTGGTGCCGACACGGGTTGGCCAGATCGAATTGCCCGCCGTCGAAGTGGTCTGGTGGAACACCCACGAAGACCATCTGGAGCGGACCTACCTGCCCGCCCGCACCCTGCTGGCAGCAGCCAACCCCAACCTTGCCGTGGACACGCCTGTCAGCGGTGCCGTGGCAGCCATGAGCGAAGAATCGTCGCTGTGGATCTGGCAGCTCAGCACCCTGTTTCTGGCCTGCACCACCCTGGCGAGCCTGGGCTTGTGGTGGCGTGCCCGCTGGCAGCCTGCAATCTTGCGTGCAGCGCAAACCGGGCCCAGCCCGCGCACCCTGCTCGACGACCTTAAACGCGCTTGCCTGGCCAACGACCCCCACGCCACACGCCAGGCACTCGATGCCTGGGCGCGGCAACAACCCGAAACCCTGGCCGACATGGCCGCGCGTTTCGTGTTGCTGTCCGATGCCCTCGATGGCCTCAACGGCGCGCTGTACAGCGAAACCGGCCAGTACTGGCAAGGCGAAGAGCTGTGGAAGGCCATTCGCAGCATTCCGGCTACCGAGCGCGAGCAAGACGCCGCCAGCGAGCCAAGCAGCCTGCCGCCGCTCTACCCCAAATAAATTTCCAGGCAACCCGAGGACCGCCCGAGCGAGCGGGTTGCCAACCCCTTTAAAACGGATTCTGTTATGCGCCTGTTTCACACCTCCGACTGGCACCTGGGGCAAAACCTCCACGGCCAGGACCGCGACTTCGAACACGCCTGTTTTCTTGCCTGGCTACTGACACAGCTCAGTGAACAGCAGCCGGACGTGCTGCTGATTGCCGGTGATATCTTTGACACCGTCAACCCGCCGGTAAAAGCCCAGGAACGGCTCTACGACTTTATCGTCAGCGCCCATGAGCAACAGCCGAAACTGACCATCGTGATGATTGCCGGCAACCACGACTCCGGCTCGCGCATCGAACTGCCCGCGCCCTTGATGCGTCGTTTACGCACCCATGCACTGGGGCGCGTGCTGTGGCTCGACGATGGCCAGCTCGACGCCGAACGCCTGCTGATCCCCTTGCCCGATGCCAGCGGTGAAACCGCTGCCTGGTGCCTGGCGCTGCCCTTTCTGCGCCCTGCAGAAGTCACCGGAGCGCACCTGGGTGATGACTACCTGCGCGGCATCGGCCAGGTCCACGAGTGGCTGATTGAAGCCGCCAACGCCAAGCGCACGCCAGGTCAGGCCCTGATTGCCATCAGCCACGCCCACATGGCGGGCGGTTCGGTGTCCGAAGACTCCGAGCGCAGCCTGATTATCGGCAACGCCGAAGCCCTGCCCGCCAGCCTGTTCGGGCCGAGCATCAGCTACGTTGCCCTGGGCCATTTGCACAAGCCACAACGGGTCAACGGCGAGGAGCGGATCCGCTACTGCGGCTCACCGATTCCGTTGTCATTCTCTGAAATCGGCTATCAACACCAGATTCTCGACGTGACACTGGAGGGCGAAACACTGGTCAGCGTCGAGCCGCGACTGATCCCGCGCGCGGTCAATCTGCAACGCATTGGCCCACTGCCCCTGGCTGACATCCTCACCCAACTGGCCGACCTGCCGGACACCGACCTGCTGGCCGATACCCAGCGCCAGCCGTGGCTCGAAGTGCGGGTCAAGCTCGACGAACCGCAGCCCGATTTGCGCCAGCAAATAGAAACCGCACTGCAGGGTAAATCCGTGCGTCTGGTGCGCATCTCGGCCGACTATGCCGGCAGCGGCAGCCGTGCCTCGGACGACGACGCGCGCCTGATCGAACTGGACCAACTGACACCCCAGGAACTGTTCAGCCGAGCCTGGCAAGACAACTACGGCAGTGAAGCCGACGAACAAACCCTCAAGGACTTTGCCGTGCTGCTGCAAGAAGTTCAGCTGGAAGGTGAACAGCCATGAAAATCCTCGCCATTCGCCTGAAAAACCTCGCCTCACTGGCCGGGCCCTTTGAGCTGGATTTCACCGCCGAGCCCCTGGCCAGTGCCGGGTTGTTTGCGATCACCGGCCCCACCGGCGCCGGCAAAAGCACCCTGCTCGACGCCCTGTGCCTGGCCCTGTTTGGGGCTGTGCCGCGACTCAACAACACGGGGCGCGATGCAAAAGTGCCGGATGCCGATGGCGAAATTGCCACCGGCGACCCGCGCACATTGCTGCGCCGTGGCACCGGTGAAGGCTATGCCGAAGTCGATTTTGTCGGCATCGACGGCCGCCGCTACCGCGCCCGCTGGGAAGCCAACCGTGCTCGCGAAAAAGCCACCGGCAAGTTGCAAGCCAGTCGCCAAAGCCTGCGCGACCTGGACAACGATCAACTGCTGGCGAGCCAGAAAGGCGATTACAAAGTCCAGCTGGAAGCGCGACTGGGGCTCAATTTCGAGCAATTCACCCGTGCCGTGATGCTGGCCCAAAGTGAGTTCAGCGCCTTTCTCAAGGCCGATGACAACGAGCGCAGCGAACTGCTGGAAAAGCTCACCAACACCGCGCTCTACACCCGCCTGGGCAAGCGCGCATTCGACAAGGCCAAAGAGGCTAGGGACGCGCACAAGCAACTGCAGGACCAGGCTGTTGGTGTGACGCCCCTTGAGCCCCAGGCCCGTGCCGAACTGGATCAACAGTTCAACGACGCGCAGCAGCAGCTAAAGAACCAGCAAGGCCAGCTCAAGCAACTGGAGCTGCAACACACCTGGCTCAAAACCCTGGGCGAACTGCAAGAACAGCAACTCAGTGCTGCGGAGCAATTACAGCAAGCGCAAACCCTGTGGGACAGCCAGGCCACCCAGCGCCAGACCCTGCACCTGCTCGAACAACTGGCGCCACAACGTCATCAGTTTGCCCGCTTGGCCGAGCTGGAGGGGCAACTGAGCCCATTGGCCGGGCACATCAACGCCCATCTTGCTCAACAGGCCGAACTGGGCCAGCGCCAGACCCGCCTTGAAGCAGAGCTGCAAACCGCCCGCCTGGCTGCAACCCAGGCCCAGGCCCTTCAGCGCGAATGCGCGCCCCAGGTGCAGCAGGCCCTTCTGGAGCAGGCCAACCTTAACCGCCTGACCCAGGCCCTCAACACCCAACAAACCCTCCAGCAGCAGGCCGAACAGGCATGCGTCGAAGGGCAACTGGCGCTCAACACGCTGCTTGAGCGCCAGCAACAAGGCGCTGAGCGTCTTGTACTCATCGCCACCCAGCTCGAACACAGCAATGCCCTCGCACCACTGGCCAGCGCCTGGGACGCCTATCGCCCAAGGCTTCAGCAACTGGTGCGGTTGAGCAATAACCTGAGCACCGGCCGCAAGGAACTGCCGGGGCTTGAACAGCGGGCCCTGCAGGCCACGCAGGAACTGACCGGGTTGCGCGACAGCCTGGAAATTTTGTTCCAGGAAGCCGGCGCAGAACCCCACGCGGTCAACGAGCAAATCCAGACCCTGGGCAGCCTGCTGCAAGACAACCGTCAGCAACAGCGGGCCTTTGAAGACCTGCAGCGCCTGTGCAGCAGTCAGCAGACGCTCGATAGCCGCCTGCACGAACTGCAACTCAAACAACAGGAGGTGCAGCAGGAGCGCGAGCGCCTGAGCCAGCAAGGCATCAAGGCCAAAGCCGACCTTGAAGTGGCTGAGCAAACCTTGCAGGTCACCCGCCAACTGCTGGAGCGTCAGCGCGTGGCCCGTAGCGCCAGCGTCGAGGAACTGCGCGGGCAGTTGCAGGATGACCAGCCCTGCCCGGTGTGCGGCAGCGCCGAGCATCCGTATCATCAGCCTGAAACCTTGCTGCACAGCCTGTCCCGCCATGATGAGCAGGAAGAAGCCAGTGCCCGCGCCGTAGTCGACGGGCTCAAGGAAACCCTCGCCCAGCTGCGGGAAAAAGTCGGTGGCCTGATCGCCCAGCAAAAAGAATTTTTGCTCCAGCAAGAGCGCATCCACCAAGAACAGCAAGCCCTCGCCCCGAGCCTTGAAGCGCATCCGCTCCACGAGCAATGGCTGGCACAGGACCCGGCCAAGCGTGAGCAATGGCTGACCCTGCGCCTGAATCAGTTGCAGCACAGCATCACCCAGGACGAACAGCGCCAGAACGCCCTGCTCGCCTTGCAAAAAGAAGCGGCCCACTTGCAGCAGCAAGTCCAGCGCTGCACCGAAGCCAGCCAGCTCGCCACCCAGCAACTGGCTGAGCAGCAATTGCACCTCAATGCCGACACTCAGCGCCTTGAGGATGAACTCGGCGAGTTTGCCAGCGTGCTGGCCCCGGCCACCCTCGACGCCCTGCGCGAAAACCCGTCCGCCTGCTTCATGGCCCTCGACCAGCAAGTGGCTGATCGTGTGGCCCAACTCGATCAGCAACGGGACGAACAGGCGGAGCAGGCTGAAAGAGCGAGCAGCATCGAGCGCGAGCAGTATCAGCAGGCCAATCGCAGCAAGGAACTGGACACCTTGCAGCGCAGCGTCAAGGCTCTGGGCGAGCAGCAACAGGCCAGCCAGCACAGCCTCAAACAATGGCTGGGTGACTTCAGCAGCGCCGAGCAGTGGCAGCAAAGCCTCGAGCATGCCGTCGAACGGGCCCGCACGGCCCAGACCCAGGCCGAACAAGCCCTGCAAGCTACCGCCAACCAGCTGCTCCAGCTCGCGACCGAGCTCAAGTCCGAGCAAGAGCGCCTGCACGCCCTGCAGCAAGAACACGACACCCTCAACGCCCAGCTCGCGCAATGGCGGGCACAGCACAGCGAGGTTGATGACAGTCGCCTGCAACACTTGCTGGCCCATGACGAAGCACAGGTACGCGAACTGCGCCTGCACCTGCAGAACAGCGAAAAAGCCGTCGAGCAAGCCCGGGTATTGCTGCAAGAACGCGAACAACGCCTGGCCCAACACCAGGCCCATGCCAATGGCAACCTGGACAGCGAGTCACTCAACATCGCCCTTGAGGCGTTGCACGCACAACTGGCTGTCAGTGAGCAGCAATGTGCCGAACTACGTGCCCGGCAGAGCGAGGATCAACGTCGTCAACAGGACAATCAGGCATTGGCTAAACGCATTGCACTGGCCTATGACGAATGGCAGCGCTGGGCACGCCTCAGTGATCTGATCGGTTCCGGCAGTGGCGACAAGTTCCGCAAAATCGCCCAGGCCTACAACCTCGACCTGTTGGTCCATCACGCCAACGCGCAGTTGCGCCAACTGGTCCGCCGTTATCGCCTCAAGCGCGGTGGCAGCATGCTCGGCCTGCTGGTGATGGACACCGAGATGGGCGACGAACTGCGCTCGGTGCATTCACTCTCCGGCGGTGAAACCTTCCTGGTGTCGCTGGCATTGGCCCTGGGCCTGGCCTCGATGGCCTCCAGCACATTGAAAATCGAATCACTGTTCATCGATGAAGGTTTTGGCAGCCTCGATCCCGAGTCCCTGCAACTGGCGATGGATGCACTGGACGGCCTGCAAGCCCAGGGGCGCAAGGTGGGGGTCATCTCCCACGTGCAGGAGATGCACGAACGCATCCCGGTCCAGATCCAGGTAAAACGTCAAGGCAACGGTTTGAGCACCGTGGAGGTTAAATGACCGGGCATGTGCTGTATTCATTCCGCCGCTGCCCCTACGCCATGCGTGCGCGCATGGCCCTGCGCTACAGCGGCGTGCCATTGTCGATTGTGGAGGTCAGCCTGAAAGCCAAACCGGCCGAAATGCTCGCTTCCTCACCCAAGGGTACGGTGCCAGTGCTGGTGTGTGCCGATGGCAGTGTGATCGAGCAAAGCCTGGACATCATGCACTGGGCGCTGGCCCGGCATGATCCGGATAGCTGGTTGCAGCCGGGCTGCGCGGCATTGATCGAAGAAAACGACACCCGCTTCAAGGTGCTGCTGGACCGCTACAAATACGCCATTCGCTACCCTGAGCACCCGATGGAGTATTACCGGGCGCAAGGGGCAGAGTTTTTGCAGCGGCTGGAAGACCTGCTTGCGCGCTCGGCATACTTGGCCGGGCCAGCGTTGGGCCTGGCGGATGTAGCCCTGGCGCCGTTTGTGCGCCAGTTTGCTCATGTGGACCGCGACTGGTTTGAGCAAGCGCCCTACCCGCGCCTGAATGCCTGGCTGGAGCAGTTTTTGGCATCGGAACTGTTCAGTTCGGTGATGAAAAAGCCCTGATGACTCCATGGTGGGAGCGGGCTTGCTCGCGATACAGGCACCCCGGTGGTTCAGATACACCCCGTTGCCTTTATCGCGAGCAAGCCCGCTCCCACAGGAAAACAGGTGCCGCTCAGCTTCGGGTTTTATGATCCAGGGCCGCATAGAAATTGGCGCTTTGTTGCAGGTATTTTTGGGTGTAGGCCACGGATTTCTTGTCGCTGACCAGGGTGGTTGCGCTGGCAGGCAGGGCCACGGTGGCGGAGATGGCGCAAGCGGAAATCACGGAGAAAAGATTGAAATTCATGACGATAACCCTCGACGATTCAGTTGGCGTGCTTGCCTGTTAAGGCCGTGAAACCAACTTAACGCCAAGGGTCATCCTGAAGAAATTCATTGCAGCACTAGCATCTATCAGCGGGATTGATGGACAGCTGCACGCCTTTGATTACGGGCGGTTGATAAATTTCAGATCGGACGGTGCATCCATTGTCAGGGTTTGTACGGTCTTGCCCAGCGTGCCTGTTTCAGGGTCGCGCTCCAGTACCACGATGGCATTGCTCATCTGGTTGGCGATCAACAAAAACTTGCCGTTGGGGCTCAGGGCAAACTCACGCGGGTGATCGCCATCCACCGAGCGACGCTGGATTTCAGTCAACTCGCCATTGCCCGGATTGATTGCAAACACCAGGATTTCATTGGCCTTGCCACGGTTGCTGACGTACAGGAACTTGCCGTCCTGTGAGGCATGCAATGCACCGGCTGTGCGGTTTTGCGCGGGCATGCCGTGGGCCAGTTCCAGTGCCTGACGCTGCTTGAGTCGACCATTGTCATAGTCGAATACAAACACCTGGGCACTCATTTCAGTGGTCAGGTAAGCGTGTTTGCCGTCACCGGAAAACAGCAGGTGACGTGGCCCGCTACCTGCCGGCAGCGCTACAAAAGCCGGGTCGGCGGCCACCAGCGGATGATCCGGATTGGCTCCCGGTTCGTACCGGTAGACAAACACCTTGTCTGCACCCAGATCACTGGCGTAGACGAACTTGCCGTCCGGGGAGGACACCGCCGAGTGCACGTGGGCGGACATCTGGCGCTCAGGATTGACCCGGCTGGCAGGATGACTGCTCATCTGGGTCACGGGTTGCAACTGACCTTCAGCATTGATCGGCAATACGGCAAGGCTGCCGCCAGGGTCGGCATGCACGCCGTAGTTGGCCACAAACAGATAGCGCCCATCCGCACTCAGGCTGGAATGGGTAGGCTCTTCACCCAGGGTCTTGACCTGGTTGATGAGGGTCAGCTCATTGGTTTTCGGGTCGATGGCAACGCTGCTGGCGCGACCGACGACATCGCTCTGGCCCTTGCCGTTTTCATTGACCACGAACAGACGGGTCTGGTCTTTGGACAAGGTCAGCCACGAAGGGTTGGCGGCCTTGAACACTTGCAGCGGCTCAGGGGTGATACGCCCTTTGGCGCTGTCAAACTGCAACCGATAGATCCCCTGGCTTTTGCCCTGAGTGTAGGAGCCAACCAGCAACTCGACTTCATCCCGGGAATCGGCCTGGGCCGACATTGCACCCACGCTCAGAGCCATCAACACAGGTAAGGTTTTAAACTTCATCTTCAACCTCGACTTCATCGTCATCGTTGTTTGCACTCAAGGCGCTGAGGCAAACCAGACGGTGTTCACCGGAGTCGCCAACGAGGGTCCAGCTTTGCAGGGTGTCGTCAAAGACGCTGGCGTCGATCTGTTCAAGGGTGAACTTCCAGCGCTTTTCGGCTCGCCCGTCCATGCATTTGATGAGCAACTGCACATCGTCCAGAGAAAAATCCCAGGCATGCAGCCCGTCAATCACCAACATGTCGCTGGTTTCAAGGGCTGCGCGCAAGGTCTGGTTTGAATCGCTCATTAATCATTCACCTGTTGGAAAGGCGTAATGATAGGTCAAATCAGCGGTGCAACCCATCACCGTGACACGTGATTGCTCGGTTGTGGACGCACCGGGCCCCTGACTTTAGTTTATGGCCTGGTCAATGTTGCCCTGTAACGACTGGCGCTCTTTGTTTTCAACCTTCAACAGATCACCGCCAACCGTGGCACCAGAGAGCCGCAGCCGTTCCTGCCCACGGAACGTCGCGACATGGGCCTCGCTGGCTGGCGAGTTGTCGGGCTGGTAGTCAAACTTCAGGCTGCCCCCAGGGGTCAGGTTGGTGCCCTCCGCGGTTTCCAGTGCCAACGAACCGCTGGCACTCAGCCCCATGGCGCTCTGGCTGCGGGTGTCAGTGGGTTGCTCCAGCGCCAGTTTGCCACCGGCATTGAGGTTGACTGAGCCCGCACCACCGTCGAAGTCGCCGGCTTCATAGCGGGCATCGCCTTGAGTGGCGATGCTCACCCCCTTGGCCCCGGCATAGCGGCCTACTTGGGCCGTACTGGCAGTCTCCTGCGCCCGGTTGAACTCGCCCGAGCCGTTGACGCGCACATTCACATCTTCCCCGGTCTTGGTGTAGACGCGTACGCCAACCTTGGCCGCCACGCCCTGCTCGCTGCGGCTGTGGATGTCGACAGCGGCGCTGGCGTCATGGTTTCCCGCATGGATATTCAAGGCACCGTCGGTTGCACGGTATTGGGTGCCTTCATCCTGCAACTTGCCATCAACATTGACCTGTACCGTGGCGCCACTGAGCGGGCTGACCAGCGCCGTACTGTCCTGCTGCGCCTGCGTCTTGTTGTGATACCCCACCTGCCCGTCGAGCCCCACGCTGGCCAGTTCCACGCCATCCATTAAAGCGGACTGGGGCATCGTGCCCTTGACCAAACCTTTGACGACTTTTTCCAGCGGATTGCTGAGGCCACTGATCTCGGCACTCACCCCCAGCCTGGCCTGCCAGCCGGTCTCGGTGTGGGAGCTGGACTCGCTGTTGTGTGCCGCCCGGTTGTCCATCTGGCCTGCATTGACCTGCAACCCTGAGCCGGCAACGATCCGGGAGCCCTCATTGACCAAGGTATTGTCAGCCTGCACCTGCACATTGCCGGTGGCTGTCACGTTGCTGGTTTTGGCCGTGGTCCGGTTGGCGTTGTCCTTACTGTCCTGGCGGACAAACTCCAGGCCACTGCCCACCTTGCCCAGACTTGCACTCCAGACGATGCCGCCAGGCGGCCGTCGTCACACCCACCCATCAAAGCCCCTTGTGCGTATCGCTATCGCTGTCCCGCAGGCTGGAGCTGCTGGCCTGGGCCAGCCGGCAACAGGCATGGATCATCGAGGACGATTACGACGGCGAATACCGCTACGTCAGCCGCCCGCTGCCCGCACTCAAAAGCCTGGACCGTGATGGACGGGTGCTCTACAGCGGCACGTTCAGCAAAGTGCTGTTTCCGGGGCTGCGCCTGGCTTATGTGGTGGTACCCCAAGCCCAGGTTGAATGCTTTCAACAGGCCAGCCAGACCTTTCGCAGCGGTTGCCCGGAACTGATTCAGGCCATCGTCGCGACGTTCATGACTGAAGGCCATTTCGCCCGGCATATCCAGCGCATGCGCAAGCTTTATAGCGAGCGCAGGGCGTTTACCATGATCGGGCTACAAAAAGTGCTGGGGACTCGCGTGCGCATTGATGCCAACCCGGGGGGCATGCACCTGATCCTGCGCCTTGAAGGCCAGCAGCCGGATTGGCAACTGGTGGAGCGCATGCGCCAGGACGGGCTCTTTGCCGAAGCGCTGAGCGAGTGGAGCCTGCAGGGGGAAAAACCTTCGGGTCTGCTGCTGGGGTTTGCCAACATCGCGTCCCAGGCCAGTGCTGAAATACTGGGCGAGCGGATCCTGGCGCTGCTCAAGCCTGCCGGTTAGAACCTGTGGAAACAGAGGCTAAACGCGGTGATGCCATCGCGAGCAAGCCCGCTCCCACACTGTTGTGTGAACACCTTAGTCCTGTGAGAGCTGGCTTGCCTGCGATACAGGCGCCACTCTTCAACGATCGGAACCCGAGCCGTCTCAACATCAAATAAAACAGCGCGGTTCGCGCAAAAGCGCTTCCAGCTCCACCGACGGCAGAGGTCTGCAAAAGAGATAACCCTGCACCTGATTGCAACCGTTTTTCGTCAAGAACTCAAGTTGCTCACGGGTCTCCACACCTTCAGCGATGACTTGCAGGCCAAGGCTGTGAGCCAGCTCGATAATCGTACGCGCAATGGCAGCATCCTGAGGGCTGAAGGTGACTTCACGGATAAACGCGATATCGATTTTGAGCGTGTCGATGGGGAAACGGCTCAGGTACGCAAGGCTCGAATAACCGGTGCCAAAGTCGTCGATGGAGATTTTCACGCCGATGTCCCTCAGTGTCAGCAAACTGCTGACAGTATGGGGCGTGTTCTCCATCAGCGAGCCCTCGGTCAGCTCCACCTCAAGCAAATGGGGGTCGAGCTGATGGGCCTTGAGGGAGCGCTCGATATCATTGACCAGATCGCCTTCGCAAATCTGTTGCGCCGACACATTCACTGCCACTTGCAGCGCCCCCAGGCCTGAGCGCTGCCATTGGGCAATCTGGCTGCACACGCGGTCGATCACCCACTGGCCCACCCGGGATATCAGCCCGAGGGTTTCCAGCAGCGGCACGAAAACCGCCGGAGAAACAGCGGCATGCCCCGGCCGGTGCCAGCGCAACAGTGCTTCCACACCGCAGATCCGACCGTCTGCCAGGCCTATCTTCGGCTGGTAATACACCTCGAACGCCTGCTTGTGAACCGCATCGCGCAATGCGGTTTCAAGCTCCTGGCGAGCCATGACCTCGACGTTCATTTGTGCCGTATAAAAACGGTAAGTGTCTTTGCCCGCCTGCTTGGCAAGCCCCATGGCCGTATTTGCATGCTTGATCAGGCGGTGCGCCTCGGCGCCATCGTCCGGGTACAGGGCAATCCCGTAACTGGCCGTCATCGGTGTGTCATGGCCATGCAGCTTGAACGGATCACGCAGCACCTCGCGCATACGGTCAACCATCTGCCTGGGGCCTGCCTGGCCTTTGCGGATCATCAGGATCAGCGCAAGTTCGTCGCCATCCATCCGTCCCAGGGTGTCACTGACATTGAGGCAATTGGACAATCGCTGGCTGAACTCTGCCAGCACCTTGTCCCCCATCAAATGGCCCCAGGTCAGATTGATGTTCTTGAAGTCGTTCAGGCCGATCGTGACCACCGCCAGCTGCCAACCCCGCAACGCAGCCTGGGTCAGCCCCATCTGCAGGGTGGTGTAGAACAGGTCGCGATTGGGCAAGCCGGTCAGCGGGTCGTAATTGGCCATTTTCAGCAGCCGCTCATCGGTCCCCATCGCAGAGCGAAAACGCTCCAGGTCGCTGGTGCGTTTTTCCAGCTGCTGCTCAAGCATCAGGGTATGCACCGCCCGATGGTCGCCAAACGCCTTGAGCCGCAGCAGATTGCGCACCCGCAACCACAGTTCGTCACTGGCGACCGGCTTGCACAGAAAGTCCTCGGCACCCGCCTCAAGCCCCAGAAGACGGGCGCTCTGCTCGCCCTGGCCCGACAGCATGATGATGGGGATATTGGCCGTAGATGCATTCGCCTTGAGTCGACGGGCCACCTGATAGCCGTCAATACCGGGCATCGTGGCGTCGAGCAGGATCAAGTCCGGAGGCTGTTGAGCGACCGTGGCCAGGGCCTGTTCACCCGAGCCGGCAGTCAGCGTGCGATAACCCTGTTCTTGCAACAAGGCTTCGAGCAGTGAGCGGATCTGAACGTCATCATCAACGATCAGGAGTGTGGCAGGTATGTTGGACATGGAAAGCGCTCAAATAAGGGGCCGCCAAGGCAATTTCAAGCCTGATCTGCAGGGAAATCCACTTAGCGTCTGATACCCGTATAGAGGAGCAGTTAAGCACCGATACGGGTGCTTCACCACGACAGCCAGAAACAAAAAAGCACCCGAAGGTGCTTTTGCTTGTCAGTCCAGCGGTGAAACTTTACCCCTGTGGGAGCGGGCTTGCTCGCGATGCAAGCGACACGGTCAGACAGTCACACCGTGCCGTTCCAATCGCGAGCAACCCCGCTCCCACAGCACTCATTGACTGACGGGCATTACCCGGTCGAGGTGCTTTTTGGCCAACGCCATCAACCCTGGGTCCTGGCCCGCGCCGTGTGTAGCTTCTTGTAGCTCTCGATCAGGCGCAGATGCTTGTCCAGCCCTTCTAGCTTCATGCTGGTTGGCGTCAAGCCATGGAAGCGCACGGTGCTCTCCACCGACCCGATCGCGGCATCCATCCGATCGTTGCCAAACATGCGACGAAAGTTGGCTTCGTAGTCTTCCAGCTCCAGGTCTTCGTCCAGCTTCATTTCCAGCACAGCATTCACGGCCTGGTAGAACAAGCCGCGCTCTACCGTGTTGTCGTTGTACTGCAGGAACATTTCCACCGCTTCCTTCGCCTCTTCATATTGCTCCAGGGCGAGATAGATCAGCAGCTTCAACTCCAGGATCGTCAACTGGCCCCAGGCGGTGTTGTCGTCAAACTCGATGCCGATCAAGGTAGTGATATCGGTGTAATCATCCAGCTCGCTTTCCACCAGACGCTCAACCAGGCCTTTAAGCTCGTCCAGATCCAGGCGATGCAGATTCAGGATATCGGCACGGAAGAACAGCGCCTTGTTGGTGTTATCCCAGATCAGGTCGTCGGCCGGATAGATTTCCGAATAGTCCGGCACCAGGATACGGCAGGCCTTGGCGCCGAGATGCTCATAGACCGCCATGTACACTTGCTTGCCCATGCCTTCGAGAATCCCGAACAGGGTTGCGGCCTCTTCGCTATTGGCGTTTTCACCCTGGCTTGTGAAGTCCCACTCAACGAATTCGTAATCGGATTTCGAGCTGAAGAAGCGCCACGACACCACACCGCTGGAGTCGATAAAGTGCTCGACGAAGTTATTGGGCTCAGTCACCGCGTGACCTTCAAAGGTCGGCTGAGGCAAATCGTTGAGGCCTTCGAAACTGCGGCCTTGCAACAACTCCGTCAGACTGCGCTCCAGCGCCACTTCCAGGCTCGGGTGTGCACCGAATGAAGCGAACACGCCACCAGTGCGTGGATTCATCAGGGTGACGCACATCACCGGGAACTCACCGCCCAGGGACGCATCCTTGACCAGCACCGGGAACCCCTGCTCTTCCAGCGCCTGGATACCGGCCACGATTCCCGGGTACTTGGCCAACACGTCTTGCGGCACATCCGGCAGGGCGAATTCGCCCTCGATGATTTCGCGTTTGACCGCACGCTCAAAAATCTCCGACAGACACTGCACCTGGGCTTCGGCCAAGGTATTGCCTGCGCTCATGCCATTGCTCAAAAACAGGTTTTCGATCAGGTTGGACGGGAAATACACCACCTCACTGTCCGACTGGCGCACGAACGGCAGCGAGCAGATACCGCGCTCCTCATTGCCGGAGTTGGTATCGATCAGGTGGGAGCCGCGCAACTCGCCCTCGCGGTTGTAAACCTTCAGGCAGTGGGCATCGAGAATCTCGGGCGGCAGCTCATCCTTGCGCCCTGGCTTGAACCAGCGTTCTTCGGGGTAATGTACAAACTCGGCATTGGCGATCTCTTCGCCCCAGAACTGATCGTTGTAGAAGAAGTTGCAGTTGAGCCGCTCGATAAACTCGCCCAATGCCGACGCCAGGGCGCCTTCCTTGGTCGCACCCTTGCCGTTGGTGAAGCACATCGGCGATTGCGCATCACGGATATGCAGCGACCACACATTCGGCACGATATTGCGCCACGACGCGATCTCAATCTTCATGCCCAGGCCAGCCAGAATGCCGGACATATTGGCAATGGTCTGCTCCAGTGGCAGATCCTTGCCGGCAATATAAGTACCCGCCTCGGAACCGCTTGAAGGCATCAGCAGCGCCTGAGCGTCGGCGTCGAGGTTTTCCACCTCTTCAATAACAAACTCGGGCCCGGCTTGCACCACCTTCTTCACGGTGCAGCGATCGATGGAGCGCAGGATGCCCTGACGGTCCTTCTCCGAGATATCCGCAGGCAACTCGACCTGAATCTTGAAAATCTGGTTGTAGCGGTTTTCGGGGTCAACAATGTTGTTCTGCGAGAGGCGGATATTCTCGGTAGGAATATTGCGGGTCGCGCAGTACAACTTAACGAAGTAAGCCGCGCACAACGCCGACGAAGCGAGGAAGTAATCAAACGGACCAGGAGCCGAACCATCGCCCTTGTAACGGATAGGCTGATCGGCAACCACGGTGAAGTCATCGAACTTGGCTTCAAGTCGGAGGTTGTCGAGAAAGTTGACCTTGATTTCCATGCGGGATTACCAGAATAAGCAGACAAATAATTGGCGGCCATTATCCGGTTTTTCAGCGTGAAGTCTTGTGCTTTTGCGCGGCGCCCGCTGGCCGGCGCCAAGCGGACTCTGGGCAAAAACCGTAGCCGCTGACGATCAGCGCGAGGCTGCCTCAGGCTTCATGCGCCGCAGCAGCCGAATGAGCCGATCCGAGACTCCGGATACACAGGATCACGAGGCGCAACCCTCTGCGCAGTAACTCAGACGCCCCTAAAACAACCAAGTAAGCGAAAACAACAAACAAGCACTTATATAAGAACTCACTTAATCACCAGGCGGTTGCAGGAGCTGAGTGCAACACGGTTATTGAATTGAAGCCGGAGCATCATGCCGCATAGCCAAGGCTTCCTGCATCACCTCTCCCATGACTTCGATCGGGCATTTGAAATCGAAGCGCTTAC
>NZ_JCBCUZ010000028.1:0-67388 GCF_059862735.1 Pseudomonas sp. MF06569
GAGCACTCAAGCACGTTAAGCGTCATTGAATATGAATTGGACCATGTGCTTTTAGCATTTAGCATTTAGCATTTAGCATTTAGCATTTAGCATTTAGCATTTAGCATTTAGCATTTAGCATTTAGCACAGGCTGTAGGCCTCAGGCATCAAAGCAATGACAAATGTTATTTTACGTCAGGCTTAATGTAAAACTGTTATCTATTGCCTCTTCTTGCCGGCTGACTCAGCTTGCAAGGTATGCTAGCTATAATTTAGGGGCTGCTGTTGCGGGGAATTCGCAGTTAGAATTTTTCACCATCGTAAATTCGTATATCATGGCAAATGCTGAGGCACGTCTGACCAGGGTCTCTGCAAAGAGAGGTCATTCCAGCACGCTGTCATGAAAAAGAAACAACTTGACCATTACCCTTGGAAACTGTTGTTCATCGGTAAACAACAGCAGGCCGAATAGTGGCGAATTGATTCTCCCGGGCGAGCACTGACGGCATAAAGGAAGTTGTCTTGTTTAAGAAAATTTTGGTTGTCTGCATAGGCAATATCTGCAGAAGCCCCACCGCCGAAAATTTATTGCGCACTGCCCTGGAATCGACAGACATTGTCGTTAGCTCCGCAGGCCTTCACGCGCTCAAGAATAGTCCCATCGATGCTACTGCCCTGAGTGTCCTTGAAGAACATGGTCACATCTCGCACGACCATCGCGCCACGCAACTGACCTCGGCAGCCATCAATGAATCTCATCTGTTCCTAGTGATGGAACACCAGCACATCAACGCGATCCTCAGCATCGCGCCGGCGGCCCGAGGGAAAATTTTCCTGCTGGGCAAGTGGCAGGACGACCGTGAAATCAAGGATCCATACCGTCAAGGCAAACCTGCTTTTTTGCATGCTTATGCGTTGATTGAAACAGCCGTACACGCATGGGCCAAGCGTCTTGCACGCTGAGCCACCTCCCAGAATACCGCGAAGAAGATAGAACCGACTTATGCAGCAGTTACCCGATTTAACGCCCCATGACAACGTTGATGATGAAATAGACCTGATGGGGCTATTGGGCACGCTGCTCGATCATAAATGGTTGATTGCCGTGATAACCGTTGTCTTCATGGCCGCAGGGGTTGCTTACGCAATGTTGGCCACCCCGGTGTATCGGGCGACAGCCTTGATCCAAGTCGAAGCCAAGAAAAATGATATGCTGGGTTTCTCCGACGTCGGCAGCATGTTAGGCAAGGAATCCCCTTCTGCCACAGAAATCGAACTGATCAAGTCGCGCGTCAACATCGGCACCGCTGTCGACAATCTGAACCTGGACCTTGAAATCGAGCCGAATCGCTTTCCGCTTGTGGGTAACTTTATTGCCCGTCACTTCAAAGCAGACGCGGACCACACCGTCGCCAGCCCTTGGTTTGGCATGAACAATTTTGCCTGGGGGGGCGAAATCCTGACGATCTCCGAACTCGAGCTCCCACAAGAGTTGCAGGGCAAGAAACTGACCCTGGTTAGCCGTGAGGCGGGCAACTTTACCCTACTCGATGAAGACGACAACCTGTTAGTCAAAGGACAGGTGGGTCAAGCCTATTACCAGGACGGCATCAAGCTGCAGGTTGAAGCGCTGCAAGCCAACCCAGGCACAATCTTCAACGTTGTCCGTATGCGGCGCTTGACTAGTATCTTAAATTATCAAAACGTTTTGGATGTAGCAGAGCGCGGTAAAGAATCCGGAATGATCGGGCTGGCTCTAGAAAGCAAAGCTCCCGAAAAAGCTATTCAAATCCTCAATGAAATCGCAAGGGTCTATGTACGGCAAAACATTGAGCGAACCTCGGCCGAAGCCGCGCAGAGCCTGGAGTTTCTCAAAGATCAACTGCCCCAGGTCCGTAAGGACCTGGAAAAAGCTGAAACTGCGCTGAATCAGTTTCAGATTCGCAGCAAATCCATTGATATCAGCTTGGAAGCCAAGGCCATTCTCGACCAGATCGTGGCCCTCGATACCAACATCTCGGTGCTCAAACTGCAGCAAGCTGAAATGGATCGAAAATTCACCCGACAACACCCGGCCTACCGGGCATTGCTAAGTCAGATAGGCGAGTTGACCGCGAAACAAAATGGCCTGGCCAAAAAAGTCGAGGGCCTTCCAACAACACAACAGGAATTGCTAAGCCTTACTCGCGACTTGAAAGTCAGCACCGACATTTATACCCAACTCCTGAACAAATCCCAGGAACTGGACGTCATGCGTGCCGGTACTGTCGGCAATGTGCGCTTAATCGACACCGCGGACGTGGACCTGCGAGATCCGGTAAAACCGAAAAAAGCCCTGATCGTACTCATTTCGACCCTTTTTGGTGCCTTCCTGGGTGTTGCACTGGTACTGTTCCGCAAAGCCCTTAACCGCGGCGTGGAAAATCCAGCTGAAATCGAAAAACTCGGTTTGCCGGTGTATGCCGCGATTCCACTCAGCATGCTGCAGAAAGTGGAAGACGAAAAAAATACCCGCGGTCGCGGGCGCCCCAACAACGCTACGCCATTGTTGGCTGCTAGTCATCCCACAGACATGGCAATTGAAGGCCTGCGCAGCCTACGAACCAGCCTGCATTTCGCAATGCTTGAAGCAGACAACAACCGCTTGATGATTTCCGGTCCCAGCCCCAAGGTCGGTAAAACCTTCGTCTCGGCCAACCTCGCCGCTGTCGTCGCGCAAACCGGTCAGCGCGTACTCCTGGTCGACGTGGATATGCGCAGAGGATACCTACATAAAGTATTTGGAGTACCGGTTGAAAACGGGCTGTCGGATCTTCTGGCGAAACGTTGCGACCTGACCACTGCTATTCATAAAACCGCTGTCGCAAACCTTGATTTTGTCGGTCGCGGCCAAATACCACCCAATCCATCCGAACTGTTGATGCATAGCAATTTCAGTGCCTTTCTGGAACAAGTTAGTGCTTTGTATGACCTGGTTATTCTCGACACGCCACCACTCCTCGCCGTGACCGATGCTGCCATTGTTGGTCGCCAGTCTGGCACCAGCTTGATCGTAATCCGCTTTGAGCTAAACCCAGCCCGTGAAATTGAATTGACCATTCGTCGCTTCGCGCAAAATGGCATTGACTTGAAAGGCGCAATATTCAATGGAGTAGAAAAACGTGCCTCCGCTAAATACGGTTATGGTGCTTATGGTTATTACAACTACGAATATAAATCAGACAGCGTTTAATCACTGGGCTGTTTTTAATTATACCAAGCGCTCCTGAAGCTCTGGAGCCGCTCACTTGCTACATGTGCAACATAAGATACATACATATCAATAAATCATACATATCAATAAATAAAGCCGCTTTCAGGGACTAGTATGTAATCCTGGGGCGGTAGCTTGCCTGATCAACACCCCACTTAATTTATCAGTTGGTGTACGCGCATCCGCAAACCCTTCTACATCTTGTTCATGCCATTACACAGCTTTGCGCTGCCAGCCTCACCGGTCTATTGCAAGCAACCCAGTCGCGCCGTGGAAGCCGGGTTACGGACGGTCAATCTTTGCTTTCCGTTGCCGGAAGACCGCAATCGTCAAAACCGGGAACTTCCAGCCCAAACTACTGGACCGGCCCCTAGCCAGTCCTCGCCCACCGCATCGAGCCCGGCATAGCCGGCCTGGTTCTATCAGCGACTGCCGCGGCGAGAACTAAACCCTGGATAAGATGGAAAAGCGCGCCGAACTCGACCTCGCCTTCATCAACACCTTTGGCTGGACCTCAAGATCCTGATCAAGACGCCCCTTCACGCTGCTATGCAAGGACATCGACTGACCTAGCCCCCATGAAGTGAACGTGCTGCTGGTGGATCATAAAGAACTGAAGGCCAGGAGCTATAAGGCAAGCATCACCAAGGTCTTTGTAAATACCCCACGAGTAATCGAGTCATGCTGAAACAATGTTAGCCCGTAACCACAAGCGTATGTTACGCAACACAGCCATGCTTTACATGCGCATGTTGCTGGCCATGGCCGTAACCCTGTATACATCGAGAGTGGTGTTGGATGTACTAGGTATCGAGGACTTTGGTATCTACCAGGTAGTAGCCGGATTCGTCGCCTTGCTGGGTTTCCTGCAGGGTGCGATGACAAGCGCCACACAGCGCTATTTCGCTTTCGACCTTGGAGAGTCTGGCGGAAAGGACCTGAACAGAATTTTCAACACCAGCGTGGTGATTCATAGCCTACTCGCCCTCTGCATTGCGCTCCTAGCAGAAACGGCAGGTTACTGGTTTGTTTCCACACAGCTGACTATTCCTGAGGCGCGCATGGGGGCGGCCTTGTCGGCTTACCATCTTGCCGTTGTCAGTTTCGTGGTCAGCGTGGTTATGGTGCCCTTCACGGCAATGCTAATGGCCCATGAGCGTATGGGGGTCTTTGCAGCCATCGGCATACTGGATGTGCTGATCAGACTGGTAGCAGTGATACTTTTGCAACACATCGATAGCGACAAACTGATTGCATATGCATTCCTGCTATTAGCGGTAAGCTTCATAACTTTTACATTATACGCCAGCGCTAACTCGTTGCTGTTCCCAAAAATCCGGCTACATTGGCAATGGCACTCTCGGCAATTCCGCGCCATGCTCAGCTATACTGCATGGAGCACTTGGGGAAACCTAGCTGCTGCACTATCAGGTCAGGGCAGCAATGTACTGCTCAATATGTTCTTCGGACCCAGCATAAATGCTGGAAAAAGCATTGCGTCACAGGCTAATGGCGCACTCAATAGCTTTGTGCAAAATATACAGGCAGCGATCAACCCACAAATTATTAAGCTGTACGCCAGTGGTGACATGGCTCAGATGCACAGCCTTGTGCTTCTTGCGTCGAAGTACAATTTCTTTTTGCTTTTTACGCTTGCCTTACCAGTATTGCTCAATACAGAAGCATTGATGGGAATCTGGTTAGTAGAGGTTCCACCTTATTCAGCTATTTTCCTGCAGCTGACAATTGTGTCGTCGTTGATTGACTCTTTCGCTGGCCCGCTGATGACTTCGGCGAATGCAACCGGAAAAATAAAATCGTACCAGATCATAATTGGTGGCATTTTGCTTTTGAACTTACCCGTAAGCTATCTAGCTCTTCTAAAATGGCAAAAACCAGAAATAGTGCTTGCAGTAACAATAGGTATCAGTTTGGTGGCATTTATAGCCAGACTGATTATCCTGAGGAGCCTGGTAAAACTTATGGCTATGGACTACTTCATAAAAGTTATTGTCCGATCCGCCTGCATGTCCATAGTCGCAATAGCTGCCGCCTACGCACTCAACATTACGCAAGCATCAGGTATAAGTGAATTAATATTAAACGCTTTTTCTGCTGTAGTGATTTCTCTTTTAGCTATTGCGACAATAGGAGTTACCGCTAAAGAACGATCAAAGATAGCTAAACTCATCATGAGTATCAAACAAAAACTCTGAAATGGAAAAAATTCGTGGCTTGGTTAAGAAATAAAATATATCAACTGTTTTTTTTCAGAACACCTGTTGGTGAAGTTTGCTCGATAATGCACAGCATGTACTTGCATTTGAGATATTCGTTTAGCGACAGATCACCTGGAACAGATCGAGAAAAACTAAAATACTACCTTGCAAAGCATTGCCACATTATTGAGAAGGGACTCGCGCTACCAACTCCTAGACCTGCTTTTGGGCAGCCTAAAATCATTGACCTAATTAAGAAAACAAGACACTACGAAAGTCAATACGGCAAAGACGACATAACAAAAGTAGTTCGCGACACAGTACGCGAGTACATTTCGTTCCATAACACCAAGAAAGAAATATTACCTGATAATTTTCTTACCAATCTTTTTAATTTTGTAAGTGAGGCCCCCCCCGAAGCCAAAGGTGGACTCAAACACCTAAATAAAAAAATGTGGGGAGAATTTTCGCTAGAAAATTACGAAAGATTTTTATCGTGCAGACACAGTGTCAGGAACTTCAGCAACGTCCCGGTTGATGATGAAATTATACGTAAAGCAATTTCGACAAGCCTGAATACACCTTCGGTGTGTAACCGACAAGGCTGGATAGTTCATTATTATAATAATAGATCAATGATAAGTGATCTATTGAGCTACCAGAACGGTAATGCGGGTTTTACAGAGAGCATAGACAAACTATTGATTGTTACGGGGAATACTAAGGCATTTACCCGCTACGAACATAATCAACAATTTATTGATGGCGGATTATTATCGATGAACCTCATGCTTGCATTGCATTCAGCAGGTTTAGGCTCATGCCCATTGAATACATGCATGCCTTTCTACAAGGAGGAGAAGCTGAAAACCGCCGCAAAAATACCAAACCATGAGAAACTGATAATGATGATCGCGGCGGGAAATCTCAAAGACTCGTTCAGTGTTGCACAATCAGAAAAATATCAACTTCAGCAAGTATTGAGGCCTCACTGAGTATGAAAATCGCCATAATGACCCAACCACTGGGTGGTAACTACGGTGGTATCATGCAAGCTTGGGCCTTGCAGCAGGTCCTCAAGCACATGGGGCATGAGCCTGTAACCATAGACCGCCAGCCCAAAGCCCCCAGCGCAGCATACAAACTGGCCCGCCTTGGTTACAGGGCCGCTCTAAAAGCTGTAGGTAAGCGAAATGCCCCTATAAATTTTGAAAGACATTTTCCAATCATCTTCAAAAATACGCAAAAATTTATTGAAAACCGCATCGCAAGGTCAGAACCTTTGTTGAGCACAAGTGCACTGCAAAAACACTTTGAAACAATAAATTACGATGCGGTTATTGTCGGTAGCGATCAAACCTGGAGACCAATGTATTCTCCTAATATATTAGATTACTATCTAAACTTTTTAAATAATGACAAAATTAAAAAAATATCTTACGCATCTTCATTTGGAGTAGATCATTGGGAGTACAACGAAGAACAAAC
Source organism: Pseudomonas sp. MF06569 (assembly GCF_059862735.1). NCBI lineage: Bacteria > Pseudomonadati > Pseudomonadota > Gammaproteobacteria > Pseudomonadales > Pseudomonadaceae > Pseudomonas > Pseudomonas sp. MF06569. The sequence continues at coordinate 6,941 of NZ_JCBCUZ010000028.1, forward strand.
ACAGGAATGTCAGAAACTAGCTGAGAAACTTGACGCCATTTCCGTGCGAGAGACTTCTGGAGTTGAACTTTGCAGTAAATATCTTCGCGTTTCTGCCGAGCTAACCTTAGACCCGACACTATTATTAACCTCCCAAGATTACCTTTCGCGACTCAACATAACTATAACCTCCAAAAATCCTTCAAAGCTATTCACCTATTATCTGGATAGCGACATAAACAAGAATGAAGTTGCCACCAGAATAGCAGAAACCCTGAACCTCATTCCCTTCACCAGCCAGCCTTCTGTCAAACTTTCAATAGGTAGCCATAAAAATTTAGATGATTACACTTTCCCTAAAGTCGAAAACTGGATAAAAGCTTTCAATGATGCCGAATTTATTGTGACTGACTCATTTCATGGCTGTGTATTTTCCATCATATTCAACAAGCCATTTTTAGTATTTTCGAATACTGAGCGCGGCGGCGCTCGATTCAAATCACTACTTAAACTGTTCGATCTCGAAGACAGGCTTATAGCAAGCCAAGAAGACGCTCAAAACAAGTGCCTTCAATGTATCGACTGGTACAAAGTAAACCGTCTTCTCGACAGCTACAAAACATCATCACTTGACTTCCTAAGAAAAAATCTCGAAGACGTGGGTTAGTAACCGCATCTAGTATAAAATACTCAACAATCCCAGCTTCATTTTTTGAAAAAGAATACTTTCAACCCAAAATTATGAATATCACAGAAGATCGCCACCATCTCCAAAAGGTCAGTGTCTTTAATGTTTCACTTACCATTCTACTCATTTTGGAATCCGACAGATTAATCACCTCGATAATCGGACTAGATAAAGTTTTAGCTTCGTGGCTATACTCTGCACTTATTTTTGTTTCTTTTTTTTGCGCATTAGCAAAACTTGCGTTAAAAAACAAATTCAAAGAAAGTAAATACTTCTACTACCCAATTATTGTGTTTGCTGTAATTTTTATTGTGTCCGCCATTTCGGCAACCGTTATATTTCCCAAACCAACGACTGACTGGCTGCCGTCTTTATATACCTTTGCGCCTTTATTTATTTTTTATGCCTTTTATCTTTTAGACATCCAAGAGCGCGAGCTATCTATAACATTCATTTCTATAGCGATAATAGTCTCAACCCTACTTATTATTGACAGGATTCAACCTATTGACTTTCTAAACGATTACTTTCGTCCTTCTTCATTTATCGACGAAAAAAGAAGGATTGTAATATTGAAGAACGAAGTAATATTTGGCATCATAGCATTGCTCTCCCTTATAATTTGCGGAAAAATGAGCCTTATAAAGAGGCAAGCACTTATTGCGATTGCGCTCCTCCTTTTCTTAACACAGGTTTTAGTCATGGAGAGCCGGCTCGGACTTATTGCAATATTTGTTGCTTCAGTTATGCTTCTTTACTTGAACGGATTATCGAAAAAAGTTTTTGCCACCATATGTGTATCTTCAGTATTGGGCTCAATTCTAATCCCTACCATTTTCGATCAGTACATCGAAAAACTGATGTCCATGTCCGTTGACGACAAATCGAGCAATATCGGAATCCGAATAGATTCAGTTGAACATGCTTTTAAGATTTATCTTGAAAGCTATGGCCTGGGTGTTGGATCAATGTCACCGACTGGGGTTATAAATAACATACTTACTTCGGACCCGCGATATAATATTGCAGACACGGGGGCTTTTTCTACGTTAGCCCAATTTGGCCCGTTCGGACTATACATTTGGATATTCCTCACAGTTAAGTGCTTAAAATCTTTCAAACAACGTTTTTTTGAAAGCAAGAAAACAAGTTATTTCTCTGCAGCTTCCTACGCACTCCTTATGGGATTCACGGTATCTGTATTACCCCTAAGCTTTTTCACGCAGTCATGGAATATAACCATGGGAGGGGTTCTTTTATATCTCCTATGGATTTACAAAAGAAAACCTCTATACGGCAAATCTGTTAGTAGAAAATCGAAGATCATCAAAGCTGTTCCTATTCATTATGCACATAACAACCAAATTCCATCATGAAAATATCAATCATAATAAAAGCACTTAATGAAGAAGAAAAAATAGCAAACTGCATCGAGTCAATATTAAATACTACTCGAAATTATGATGCTGAAGTTGTTCTCATAGACTCGATATCAACCGACAATACTGTTGAGATCGCAAAAAAATACCCAATTTCCATCTATCAATTCTCCAGCATAAAAGACCGCAACTGCGGCGCTGCTGCTCAGTTGGGATTCCTTAAATCTACTGGCGACTTTATATATCTAATTGACGGCGACATGGAATTTGCAACTGGCTTCTTGCAAAAAGCAATTGACTACCTTATATCTCATGAAAACGTTGCTGGCGTTGGTGGAATACTAAAAGATACAGATATTACATCTATTTCAGACCAAAAAAGAGCAGATACTTACAAAACGATAGAGTCAGAACATTTTGTAAGCTACCTCGGTGGCGGCGGCTTATACCGAAGAGAAGCAATTATATCTGTAGGTTATTTTTCCAATCCTGACTTGAAAGCTTGTGAGGAAGCTGAGTTAGGAGTTCGCCTCCACTCAGCAGGCTGGAAGCTTGCACGCCTTCCAGAGGTTTCTGTTTTTCACACTGGCCACAAAGCAAGTACCACAACGCTAATGCGGCGTTCGTTGCGTAATGGGCGGCTTGCAGCAAATGGTGTATTCATTAAAAGCTCCCTTGGGAAACCTTGGTGGTGGAGAGTTTTATTGCGCGAGTGGTTCGTTGTACTCCCGTTCTCCATTAATTTTTTAAATTTAATGTTAATACCAATTCTTGGTTTCCAAGCCATGATCAATCTCCTCCTAATTTGGATTGTTATCTTTTTATTGATATCCATAAAAAGCAGAAGTTTTACTAGTGCCGTCTACTCAATTTTCTCTTGGAATTTGTCGATGCTTGCATCTCTAAGCTCAATACCAAAAAAAATTGGAGATCCTGAAAGAAACATTGATTCGATAAGAATTTTATAACAAGTTATATCCAATGCTCTCGCGCACTGGCTGCGGCCTCCATTTCTTCGCCGCGCTGTAACATCGAAGGGGGAGCGAAACAAAGCTATTCAAGAGCTTTCCCAAAGCACACGAGGTTTAATCTAGTGACCAATTCTTCAATATACCTAGTTGAAGCTGGAAATTTTATCAACTATCCTAAAGGAGGACAATTAACGTTCTGCTGCCAACTAATACAAGCGTTTCCGGAAGATACGTTCAAACTAATTGGGATAACTACCGACCCTCTTGACAAAATTGGTGAGTGGCAAAAAAAAGAAATTCAAGGAAAGTCAGTCGATTTTTTTCCGGTGAGGTATAGCAATGGCGCAATAAAACCTTCGATAGTACCCAACAGAGCAAGCTTCCTTATAGCTCTATGGAGATACAAATCAAATATATTTACTGATTGCTTGTCGTATTTGTTAACAAATGCACCTGAATCATTGATGCTCTTTGCAGGAAGGCAAGACTTCAAAATACTTCATTTTCTGCATGGAGTTGAAAACCCTCTGGATAATTCCAGGTTTTGGTGGGCGTCAGCGATAAAGAAATCTTTATGGATACGATACCTTTCGAGCGTATCTAAGGCTGATTATATAGCAGCCGCTGCCGACAGTAAAAATATCACTCGTTTCAAAGAACTTTATAATATAAACAAACAGATAGAAAAATTCCCAACCAGATTTGACGATCAAGTATTCAATCCACCAAAAGAACTAAAAACTGGAATCCCGAGTTTCGTTTTTACCGGTAGACTTAGCTTGGTAAAAGATATAAAATTTTTGCTCTTGAGCTTCAAGAGTTACCTTGAAAAATTCGGAGACGCCCGACTTTTAATAATTGGGGATGGTGAGCTCCGGAAAGATCTAGAAAAATACACCGACGAACTTAAGATATCTTCACATGTTAGGTTTGCTGGTTTTCTGGAAAAACAGGATATTGCGAAAGCACTAAATTCAGCTCATGTATTTCTGCTCACATCAAAAATTGAAGGCTGGCCCACCGCACTTGTTGAAGCCATGGCTTGTGGACTGCCGGCAGTATCTACCAATGTCAGCGGCGTTTCAGATATGATTACGAATGGTATAAACGGATTTGTTGTAGACCAACGAGACCCGGATATTTTTTCCGAGCACATGTTTCTTGCCCTTGCACTTGAACCTGTCAATTCGGAAAGCATAAGGACCGTAAAAAATTACAAATTATCACAAATCCCACAAAGTATGGCATCCATTTTTCCAGACTTCTTCGCACATACTCTCGACGCCAAAAATGTATAAAGTGATTTGCGCCCACAATTTCTATAAGACGGGGGCACCATCCGGCGAGAATCAAGTATTTAACGTAGAAAAAGAACTATTGACCAAAAATGGCAATGAAGTCAGCGAGTTCTCTAGAGCGAGCGATGAGATTCATGTGCAGGGTATTTTGGGAACTATCTATGGCGCTTTCGCAACACCGTGGAACCCGTGGATGGCTAAATCAATCCGGCAGGAAATTCATAAATTTAGACCGGATATTGTCCATGTCCACAATACGTTCCCGCTGTTGTCCCCGGCGATCTTCCACGCGATTGGCAAAAGTGCTGCACGGGTATTAACTCTACACAATTATCGTCTTTTCTGCCCTGCAGCCATCCCGATGCGTGACGGCCAGGTCTGCACTAAATGCCTCGACCAGCGCTCACCCGTGCCGGCCATGATCCACGGCTGCTATCGCGGAAGCCGGGCCGCCACGCTGCCGTTGGCTCTAAATGTGGCCCTGCACCGCGTACTGGGGACCTGGGCGAATCAGGTAGATGCCTTCATCTGCCTGTCCGAATTCCAACGCGAACTAATGATCGAGGCAGGGCTTCCGGCGGAAAAAGTTCATGTCAAACCTAATTTCTATCCAGGCAATCCAGCTGTTGTAGCTTGGCCCGAACGCAAACCCTATGTGGTGTTTGCCGGACGATTGACAGCAGAAAAGGGCGTTATCAATCTGATACGTGCCTGGCAAGCCTGGGGACAGGGGGCTCCCGAACTTCGACTGGTCGGTGATGGTGAGTTGCGTCCTGAACTGGAACGAATGGCGTCCGGATTGCCTGTTCGTTTTCTTGGTCAGCTTTCAGCGGAAAATGCACAAGCTGAGATTGCCAATGCTCGTTTGCAGATCCTACCATCTGAGTGGTTTGAAGGCTTTCCGATGGTGGTACGCGAGGCCTTCGCTTTCGGTACACCGGCTGCGGTTTCCGATATCGGCCCTCTCCCCTCCATCGTCGAGCACGGCAAAAGCGGGATAGTCTTCCGGCCCGCCAATCCTCAATCGCTTTTGCATGAGGTGCGCTCGGCCTGGGAAGCTCCGGGATTGCTGGAGCGACTAGGCCAAGGCGCACGTGCAGAATTTGAAAGCAAGTACACCGAAGAGGCTAACTATGCCACTTTGATGGAGATATATCGCAAGGCTATCGAGGTTTCTCGCAATGGATAAGCAAGCGCGCAACGATTCACGGGCATTAAGCCCGGTGATAGGTGCCCCCATAGACTCTATTAGCTGGCCCGCCGCACTGTCGCGTGTTTCAGGCTGGGCTGCTGCGCGACAAAGCCGCTATGTATGCATCTGTAATGTGCATTCGGTGGTCACGGCTCGGCGGGACAAGTCCTTTGCAAATGTTATCCGCGAGGCTGATATGGCCACGCCGGACGGTGCGCCCGTTGCTTGGCTGATGCGCCGTCTAGGCGTAGCCAGCCAGCAGCGAATTAATGGCCCCGACCTGATGTGGCGCTACTGCGCTGAAGCGGCTAAGCGTGACGAATCGATCTACCTTTACGGTGGGCAGCAGCAAACCTTGGACATTCTGCAGCGCAAGCTGTTGGCTCAGTTCCCAGGGCTTAAGATTGCCGGGGCCTACTCACCACCTTATCGTCAGCTTACTTCCGAAGAGGATGCTGCTGTGGTTGAAGCCATCAACGCTTCAGGCGCTGGCACCGTGTGGGTCAGCCTAGGTTGCCCAAAGCAGGAACATTGGATGGCTGAGCATCGCGGGCGGATTAATGCGGCGATGGTCGGGGTTGGTGCCGCTTTTGATTATCATGCCGGCACAATCCAGCGTGCGCCGCTGTGGATGCAGCGCAATGGCTTGGAATGGTTCCACCGGGTATGCAGCGAACCCCGTCGCCTGTGGAAGCGTTACTTGGTAACTAACAGCCTGTTTATTTTTTATGCGGGACGGCAATTGTTGGGCTTTTAGTCCTTATCAAGCCGCTCGTAGCTTCATCTTCATTGATTTGTCGAGATTTTTCAAATGACCAAGAAAAAAGCCCTTATCACCGGCGTTACCGGCCAGGACGGCTCCTACCTTGCAGAGTTTCTGCTAGCAAAGGGCTACGAAGTTCATGGCATTAAGCGCCGCGCTTCCTCTTTTAACACCCAGCGTGTGGACCACATCTATCAAGACCCGCATGTCGACAACCAGAACTTCGTTTTGCATTACGGTGATTTGAGCGATTCTTCTAATCTCACCCGCATCCTCCAGCAGGTGCAGCCAGACGAGGTGTATAACCTCGGCGCACAATCCCACGTGGCCGTGAGTTTCGAGTCGCCGGAATACACTGCTGATGTAGATGCTATGGGTACCTTGCGTATTCTCGAAGCCATTCGCTTGCTGGGGCTGGAGAAGAAAACTCGTTTTTATCAGGCGTCCACTTCTGAGCTGTACGGTTTAGTACAGGAAACTCCGCAGAAGGAGACCACGCCCTTCTACCCGCGCTCGCCCTATGCGGTAGCCAAGTTATATGCCTATTGGATCACCGTGAATTACCGCGAGGCGTACGGCATGTATGCCTGCAACGGCATCCTGTTCAACCACGAGTCGCCGCGCCGTGGTGAAACATTCGTTACCCGCAAGATCACCCGCGCCCTGGCCAATATCGCCCAGGGCCTGGAGCAATGCCTGTTCCTTGGCAACATGGATGCGCTGCGGGATTGGGGCCATGCCAAGGATTATGTGCGCATGCAGTGGATGATGCTGCAGCAGGAACAGCCCGAAGACTTCGTGATCGCCACCGGCGTGCAATATTCGGTGCGCGAGTTCGTACGCTGGTCGGCGGCCGAACTGGGGATCACCTTGCGCTTCGAAGGACAGGGCGTGAACGAGGTTGCCATAGTCGAGCGTATCGAGGGCGACAAGACTCCGGCGCTTAAGGTTGGCGATGTGCTAGTGAAGGTCGATCCGCGCTACTTCCGCCCGGCCGAAGTAGAAACCCTGCTGGGCGACCCGAGCAAGGCCAAGAACAAGCTCGGTTGGGTGCCGGAGATCACCGTGCAGGAAATGTGCGCCGAGATGGTGCGCGAAGACCTCAAAATCGCCCAGCGCCATGCCCTGCTCAAAGAGCACGGCCATGACCTGCCAGTAGCAACGGAGAACTAAACGTGGCCCGTGAATTAAACCATCTCGTATTTGTTGCCGGTCATCGCGGCATGGTCGGTTCGGCCATCGTTCGTCGTCTCCAAGCATTGGGTTACGCCAATATCCTCACCGCTGCTCGCGATGAGCTGAACTTGCTCGACCAGGCGGCGGTGCAGGCTTATTTCCAGGCCAACCGGGTCGATCAGGTCTATCTGGCGGCGGCAAAAGTCGGCGGCATTCATGCCAACAACAGCTACCCGGCGGACTTCATCTACGAGAACCTGCTGATTGAGGCCAACATCATCCAGGCCGCGCACAGCAACGGCGTGCAGAAGCTGCTGTTTCTCGGTTCTTCGTGCATCTACCCTAAGCATGCCGAACAGCCGATGCAGGAAGCGGCATTGCTTACTGGCATCCTTGAGCCGACCAACGAGCCCTATGCTATCGCCAAGATCGCTGGGATCAAGCTGTGCGAAAGCTACAACCGCCAGCATGGCCGCGATTACCGCAGTGTGATGCCGACCAACCTATATGGTCCGCACGACAACTATCACCCGGAAAACAGTCATGTGATTCCAGCGCTGCTGCGCCGCTTCCATGAGACGGTGCAGCGCGGTGGCGAGGAGGTGGTGATCTGGGGCAGCGGTACGCCGATGCGCGAGTTCTTGCATGTGGACGACATGGCGGCGGCCAGTGTGCATGTAATGGAACTGGATGATGAAACCTACCGGGCCAACACTCAGCCGATGCTCTCGCACATCAACGTTGGCACAGGTGTGGACTGCACCATTCGCGAGCTTGCGGAAACCATAGCCAAGGTTACCGGTTTCGGAGGGCAGCTTAGCTTCGATGCCAGTAAACCTGACGGCGCGCCGCGCAAGCTAATGGACGTGTCGCGCCTCAGGACGCTGGGCTGGCAGCCTAGCATCAGCCTGGAAGAAGGTCTGCGCGATGCCTATGGCTGGTATGTCGAACACCAGCTAGATGCAAGAGGGTAAGTGGTGTTTCTTGATGAGGGAAGCTTTCACGACGTAGTGGCTTCAACACCGCTGGTGTCCATCGACCTGGTGGTGCAAAACCCAGAAGGCGAAATTCTCCTGGGCCAGCGGCTGAACCGCCCTGCTCAGGGTTTCTGGTTCGTACCTGGCGGGCGCATCTTGGAGAACGAAAAGCTGGATGCGGCCTTTCGCCGGCTGACATTGCAAGAGCTAGGGAAATTCTGAAAAAGACTTCCTGATTTGGCAGAATCCCCGAACACCAAAAGCCGAGCTTTTCGATGATGAAGCAAATGACCTTCGCCGACGCCGAGTTCGCCGGTAAGCGCAAGCAGACCCGTAAGGAACTGTTCCTGATCGAGATGGATCGGGTCGTACCCTGGAAGGGTTTGATCGCTCTGATCGAACCTCATTACCCGAAGGGCGAAGGCGGTCGTCCGGCGTATCCGTTGATGGCGATGCTGCGGGTTCATCTCATGCAGAACTGGTTCGGTTACAGCGATCCGGCGATGGAAGAGGCGCTGTACGAGACGACGATCTTGCGCCAGTTTTCAGGCCTGAATCTGGAGCGAATCCCGGATGAAACTACCATTCTCAACTTCCGTCGCCTGTCGCTGCGACAAGGCACCATCGTCGATGCCACGCTGATTCATGCGCCCAGTTCGACCAAGAACAAGGCCGGTAAACGCGACCCGGAAATGCACCAAACGAAGAAAGGCAACCAGTATTACTTCGGTGCCAAAGCGCACATTGGTGTCGACGATGACTCGGGGTTGGCGCACAGCGTAGTGGTCACGGCGGCCAACGTCGCGGACGTAACCCAAGTCGACAAACTGCTGCACGGTGATGAGAACGTCGTCTGCGCTGATGCGGGCTATACCGGTGTTGAGAAGCGCGAAGAGCATGCGGGACGCCAAGTCATCTGGCAGGTTGCGGCCCGCCGCAGCACCTACAAAAAACACGGAAAACGCAGCGTATTGTACAAAGCGATACGCAAGATCGAGAGAGCCAAGGCTCAGGTTCGCTCCAAGGTTGAGCATCCATTTCGGGTGATTAAGCGTCAGTTTGGTTATACGAAAGTGCGCTTCCGAGGCTTGGTGAAAAACACTGCTCAGATGGTGACGTTATTCGCCTTGTCGAATCTGTGGATGGCACGTCGATATTTGCTCTGCGGCGCAGGAGAGGTGCGTCCGTAATGTGGGAAATGACGACTGCGAGGCGCTTGCAGCGGCAAAAACGGATGAAATAGACGGCAGATTTGCCTGATTTTGAACGGCTGCCGTGTTTTGAGAGCGCCGATGACTCAGTAGCCGGAAAACAGGGGAGTACTTCAGACCATCCCTAGGGCAAATATTTGAGCGGCGCCATGCGCGATTGTTGGGGGTGTACGAGCACTTCTATGCCGACAGCGTTTTTACCGAGGCGGGGCAGGGGCCGGATACCCACTACGTGACGCTTGGTTATCTATTGATCTTACCCGAGCAGCAAGTGCTCGAACCGCCGCGCAACCAGTATGAGCACTATAGCTGGTGGCCAATCCGTGACATGCAAGGCAACGGGGAGGTGCATAACAATAGCCGCGTCTATCTGGATGCCTTGCATTAAGTACCCAATTCAAAGGATGAACCCATGTTGTTTCCCCTAATCATGGCCGGCGGTTCTGGCTCACGGCTGTGGCCGCTGTCGCGCCAACTCAATCCAAAGCAGTTTCTGCCGTTGGCCGATGCAGAGTTATCCATGTTACAGGCCACCATCAAGCGCCTGGATGGGCTCGATGTGGCGCTGCCACGGTTGATCTGTAACGAGCAGCACCGCTTCCTGGCCGCCGAGCAGCTGCGCTTGCTGGGCATGGAACAGGCTAACATTCTGCTCGAGCCAATAGGCCGCAATACCGCGCCAGCGATTGCCTTAGCGGCATTGCAGGTCTGCAGTGAGGCGGACGATCCGGTACTGCTGGTACTGGCTGCCGATCACTTAATCCAGGATGTGCCAGCCTTCCACGCCAGCATCAATACTGCCTTGCCACTGGCTGAGGCGGGCAAGCTGGTAACCTTCGGTATCGTCCCCAGTCATGCGGAAACCGGCTATGGCTATATCGAGCAGGGCGGGTCGGTGAGCCCGGGTGGCTTTGCCGTCAGCCGCTTTGTTGAAAAGCCAGACCTAGCCACCGCACGGGACTACTTGGCCTGCGGCAATTACTTGTGGAACAGCGGCATGTTTATGTTCCGCGCCAGTCGCTATTTGGCCGAGCTTGAGCGCTTCCGCCCCGACATTCTGGCGGCCTGTCGCTCAGCCTTGGCCGGTGGTTCGCAAGATATGCACTTCACCCGTGTCGATGAAGTGGCCTTTGCGGCCTGCCCCGATGATTCCATAGACTATGCGGTGATGGAGCCTTTATGTAACGCCGAGGCGGGCTCACCGGCTGTAGTGGTGGTGCCACTGAATGCGGGCTGGAGCGATATCGGCTCCTGGACGGCGCTGGCGGATGTCACCGCTAAGGATGAGCAGGGCAATGTATTCAAGGGAGATGTGCTCGGCCAGGGTTCGCGAAATTCTTATGTGCACGCCGACAGCCGCCTGGTCGCGATTGTTGGGGTCGAAGACCTGGTGGTAGTCGAAACCAAGGATGCCGTGCTGGTCGCACACAAAGACCATGTACAAGACGTTAAGAAGATAGTTGATCGGTTGAAGACCAATTCACGTAATGAGCACCTCAACCATCGAGAGGTATATCGCCCATGGGGGGTCTACGACTCCATCGATAATGGTCATAGGTACCAGGTAAAACGCATTACCGTAAAGCCGGGCGCCAAGCTATCGGTGCAGATGCATCATCATCGCGCCGAGCATTGGATTGTTGTCAGCGGGACCGCAAATGTGACCAATGGCGAAAAGACCTATCTGGTCACTGAAAATCAATCCACCTACATTCCCATAGGCCAGGTCCATGCCTTGGAAAACCCGGGGGTTATACCTCTTGAACTGATCGAAGTTCAATCCGGTTCTTACCTTGGCGAAGACGATATAGTGCGCTTTGAAGACAAATATGGAAGGGCGTAAAGGGCAGGGATTGTTTTACCCCATGATCCGTCAGCGACAGCGCTACAGGGCTGAAGACGCGATACCTAACCACGAGCAGTAGATCACTTTGGAGTGATAATTCAAGCGATCTTGATTGTCTCCCCGCGCTATTATTTTTCGTAAATTGATCCCTGTATACCTCACTTGATAGGACTAATTCTTTTGACCGAAACAATCCTGGTTACGGGTGGTGCGGGCTATATTGGCTCGCACACCACACTAGCCTTGCTCCAAGCGGGATACAACGTAATAGTATTGGATAACCTCAGTAATAGTTCGAAGGAATCCATTCGCCGAGTGGGGATTCTCTCTGGTAAGTCGCTGAAATTTATTCAGGGCGATATTCGCGACCGCGTGTTACTGAATGAGCTATTCGCTTCGAACCCGATCAGCGCCGTATTACATTTTGCCGGTTTGAAATCTGTAGGGGAAAGTGTCCGCATACCGCTGGACTACTATGACAACAACGTCGCAGGCAGCGTTACCCTGTGTCAGGCCATGGCCCAGGCCGGAGTTTTCACTTTGGTGTTCAGCTCTTCCGCCACCGTGTACGGCGAGCCGTTGCAGATGCCGATCAGTGAAGACTTTCCTACGGGCGTACCGACCAATCCGTATGGTCGATCCAAGTTGATGGTCGAAGAATTGCTGCAGGACCTCGCAAAATCGGAGCCGCGGTGGAGCATCGCCCTCCTCCGCTATTTTAACCCCGTGGGTGCACACCCCAGCGGAATGATTGGCGAAGATCCTAACGGCTTACCGAATAATCTCCTGCCTTATGTCAGCCAGGTGGCGATTGGTAAGCTCAAACATCTGTCCGTATTCGGTGACGATTACCCTACGCATGACGGGACTGGGGTTCGCGATTATATCCATGTGCAGGATCTGGCCGAGGGGCATCTGAGTGCGTTGAGTGCTATTGAGCAAAAGACAGGCGTGAGCATTTGGAACCTTGGCACCGGTGTTGGTTATAGCGTGCTGGAAATGATCCGAGCATTCGAGCATGCCAGTATTCGAACCGTTGCTTTTCGCGTGGTTGAGCGTCGCCCCGGCGATATTGCCGAGTGCTGGGCAGACCCGAAAAAAGCCGCTCATGAGCTGAACTGGAAGGCCAAACGTGGTTTGCAGGAGATGATGACCGATACGTGGCGCTGGCAGGTAGGCAATCCGAAAGGATATGACCAATAATTCTACAAGGCGCATACGTTTCGAACCATCAGTCCTGTACCAAAACTCAGCAACAGTGTTATAAATCGTCAGCAACCTAAGTCGCTCTGCGCGGGTATTCTTAAGGTGATATTGCGAAAATGAATTCCGGCAACGTAGCCTCAAATGTCATATTCGATGCATCTGGTATTCGGGCAATTTTCCGGCACACCAGTGCTCGATATCAGTACCCTTGCATATGCACTCAAGCATCTTTTGTACAGCCCCAACTCTTGGCGGGCATGACTTATTGCCTCATTCTTGATGTAATCTTCATATCCGCTGAACACAGGGTAATCGTTAAATGGGGAGCCTACAGAATTCGGAAAAAATCGTACGCTAAGGTTTTCTGATCAGTCGTAGGCTCGCCAGTTTGATGTATTCCGTTCCTGGCCCAGCCAAACCTATCGGTCTTCGCGGGTGTGCCACAGGCGCAGTAGGTAGATAGTGGAATCCACTATCTCGTAACGCATCTCGTAATGGCCGATCTGAATTCGGCGCACATCCCGTGGATCGAATTCTTCCAGGCGTTCGCCAATGCGCGGGTTGGCCAGCAGCGTGGAAGGTGCGGCTGTGAGTTGCTGCACTGTTCGTGCGGCGGCAGGCTGATTCACCGACGCCAGAAACTCATACAACCGGGCAATGTCGGAAAGCGCCTTGCTTGTCCACTTCAACTCCATCAGCGCGGTACCGGCAACGGAGTGTCAGTGCTGAGGCTTTCAGCCCAGGCCTGGACAGCTTGATGATCGATCACGCGACCAGCATCCACATCGGCCAATGCCTCACGGGTCAGGCGACTACGTTCTTCTTCCTGGTCTATCCAGGCGGCCAGAGCCTGCTTGACGATCCAGTTCTTGGAGCGTTCCAGGCGCTCAGCCATCAAATCGACCTTTTCGGCCAGTTGCACAGGGACGTGAGCCGTGACGGATCGGGTTTTCGCGGTGGTTGCCATGATGGGGTTACTCCTAATCAATGGTAGGTACAAGGTGCATGCTCTGCCGGCGTTCAGTAACCGCCGCTTCCGATGCCATCCGGCGCAGAGTGACGGCATGTTCGCTGGCCTGGCGGGCACCGGCCTCATCGCCATTAGTTTTGAGCTTGTTGGCCTGCCATTCAGACGCTTCAGCGCCGGCAAGTAACGACGTGGCCAGCGTTACTTTTGGACGAGACTTTTCACGCTGCTCCTGCGCGCCTCGCTGACGTTCGACAACCTGCGCGGCCTCGTTGGCCGTGATACGCAAGTTGGTGCGAGCAATGTCAAAGCTGCCATCGGCGTTTGTGGCCTCGGGCGCTTCGAGGCAGGTTTGCATCGAATCCACTGCCGTCAACAGCTTGTCGATCTGCTGCAACAGCTCGGTTCGTTCTTGGTCATTCTTCATGGAGCGTCACTTCTTCTTGAACTTGATGTCGCCTGAGCCGGCAACGGAATGGTCGCGGGTCGGCGGGTTACCGCGCACCACGATGTCACCGGAACCCGCCACGCGTGCCTTCACTGAGTCGCTGACATAGGCGTCGATATCACCGGAGCCGACTACCGACAGTTTGGCGGACGTAGCGACCAGCTCGCTGGCGTCCACGTCGCCCGAACCGGCTATCTCGGCGTCCAGAAGACCCACGCGACCAAAGGCCGTGATATCGCCCGAACCTTGGATGCCTAGATCGAGGACGGTCTGCTGAAGGTCGTACAGGGTCACGTCGCCACTGCCCTTGATGCGGATACTGGGGGCTTCAGGCAATGCGATTCCAACGATGCTTCGCCCCTTGGACTGCATAGTGACGCCGCCGTGGCGTCCACCGACATTGATCGTTCCGCCCACGAAAATGTTGCCGGTACCAGAAACGTGAATATTGCCCCCATAGCCGCTAATGGAAATGCCCTCCTGCTCGATGATCAGCTTGTCACCCTCGAAGCGGGTCTTGATGTTACGAATGGCTTCCACGTTTTCCCCTGCCACGACCAGGTGCGCTGATGACGAGCGAAAGAACACAACATCAACCGCCCCCTTGATCACAATTTTGCTAACTGGGTGGATGGGGCGCTCTTCCTTCTCGTAGTTGGCAGCACGCTCCCATGCGGAATCGCGATGGTTGGCATCCTGGTGCGTCAAAGGGCTGGATTGGCTCATCATCTATCCTTTGTGATTTATTTTGAGTGACTTTGCCATAGCTCGACTCAGGGTTAATCATAGTGAATAATAATGAGCTGTCAATCGATCCGTCAGGTTGGGCTATGCCTCAACCTGGCGTCAGACCGGACGACCGAAGTACGTCAAGATAGGGGCTATTTCGGCTTTTCCTGACGTTTCCCTACAAACCTCTATGACTTCAACCTGACAGGCCACGGCTTCAGGCTGCTTGGTTGTCATTGGGTTTATCAAAACTTGAAGAAGTGGCGGGCTGCCGCTATTAGTTAAGATTCACTCAACACAAGGACGCGACGATGATTCAGAGATTTGTTGTTGTTCCTGCGATCCCCATCGAAACAGGATCGATTCGTAATGGAACTCGCTTTCACTCCACTACAGTTCCTGGCGGGTTTGATATTTATGACAATCAAGATAAGCAGCGATTGCAGTTCACCTACCCGACACAGATAGAAGCAGATGCTGAATGCGAAAGACTGAACATGGAGCACTATCAAACCTCTATGACAACACCTACCGGCATCAGCTCACCATGATCTAGTCGTTCTCTGCTCAACGGTGTGGACTGAAAACAAAAGCCCCGGCATCTTGACGGGGCTTTTGTTGAGGGGATCTGATCCTTCAGCTCCCACGATTGTAGTCAAGAAATGAAAGGCAAACCGAGCAAGTGCAAACACTCTGACAGAGACATGCCCGAACTTTGCGGGTCACAGGGCCTATCGTACGATTTTTTCCGTTTTCTCTATGCACCCCTTCTCTGTACCCCCGATTGAACATAGGGTGCGTTACCCGCAACGCGAGCCGGTGTGACCCCGCCGCTGTGCGTGTTCGGCCTCGCCGAAACGGCTCTCGTAAACCAAGCCCCGGCCAAAAGCGCGCCGGGTCTTGGCCCTTCGGGCTTCGATCCTCACGCCTTCGCCCGTCCCGGGCTGCGCGCTCCGCTTGCACCAGGTCAACGTCCCCCACTCTTTATATCGATACAGGGAAAAAGCCGATAGCCCGGGCGATGCAACAGCCCGCGTCCTGGATCTGCGCACGACTCAGGAAATCACCCTGCAGTTATCCACCGCCCGGGCAAGAAACCTCCCGGCCCGTGGATAACTGCATCGCTCGCTCTGGCCTCTGACGGGCCCCGCTCGCTGGGCGATTTTTCATGCGCTGGCCATTGCATCGGAATGCCTTCGGCGACCAAAGGGGTGCCCCCCTTGGATCCGCAAGTTGGAATGGTTCGGGCTTCGCCCGCGATCTGCGCGGGCCTATTCGCCGCTCTCAGCCGCCACCTCTGGCGGGACTTCGACCAGCTCTTTCGAGTCCACAAACGGGACTGCGCACTCAATACATTGAATCCGACCGCTAAGCCCCGGTTTGCCCCATAGATTCAGGTGGCAACTCGGACAGGTGTACTTGCGCTTGTTCTTCGGGTCTTCCTTGCCAGGATCTGGCTGCAGCAAACCCGCCGAGGTCAGCGCCGATATATCTATCGTCGGATCTTCCGGCGTACCTGGCACCGGCTCGCCGCCAGGCCCGTAGAGCAGCACTGCCGACATAGGAACCCGTTTGGTTACCACGTCGATCCAGGACAACATGCGGCCCTGTTCGATCAGTTCCTTGCTGGAAAGATCGAACGGCCCGCCCTCGATGATGTAGTGCGTCATCTGCTGGCCATGACGTTTCCCGCCAGGCTCGCCGGTGTCGGACGGCATCAGCCCGATGGACTGCATTTTGTTCGCCCATTCCGCGTTGTGATACCCGGATCGGGAGCGCTTGCCGAAATGGGCCTGCCACTGGTGGACTTGCTCATGTGCCAGTGTGGATAGGGTCTGCTCTACGCGACGGTGCGCGAAATATGCAGGGTTCAGCGCAATCTCATCGCTCTTTCCTTCGCCGTTCCGGCGAAGAAAGCGCGACTCAGAGTAGTACCCGAACGTGTTGCTTTTGCGCTGCAACGTGAACAGACAGCCAGGGAGTTGGCCATCAAACAGCACCTCGTTGAAGTACGCATAGGCGCCTTCGATTTCTTCGTACAGTTCCTGACTGGCAGTTGCGGTCATGTGTCCTCCTTTTCTCGCACGCGAGAAATCCCCCCTGGCCTGATCGCCTACGGGGGGAGGGTTGTGGCAATACGGAAAGTTTATCCTGTATCGTACGATACAGGATAAACCCCAATAAAAGGGGGCGCCCCCCTTACATTGTTGCCAGTCGATACCCGATGAAAGCACCCACGGCACCGGCGACAATCGCTGATACCAACGCCGTAAGCGTGAACGCCAAGAACCAACGGCGCAGCCCTCCGGCTGCTAGGATCAGCGGCGCCGAACTGCGGTTCAGCTCGTTACCGATCCTGGCGGCGGCCTCACGGCCAGCCTGCAGCAACGCCACCTGCTGGGTTTCCATCATTGACTCGAAGTTCAACCGCGTCTGCAGCAACGCCTTGGCCGCGCCGTCCTTGATCGCCTGGTCCAGTTTCGCCCCCAGTTCGCCGTCCACTTCTTCGAGACGGCGCACCAGGGCGTCAATGTCTTCCATCATCTGAACCGCCAACGCTTCGCGGGCGGTTGTCGGATCCTTGCCCATCGCCGTTACTTCCCTTTCCCGAACAGCGCCGCGTACACGTCATCGAGGTTCTTCCAGGCCGACTTAGCCAGGCGCTGAACCGATATCATCCGTATGGCGTGCTCCTTGTCTTCTTCGGTCTTCGCGTCTTTCAACTGCTCACGGTACGGCGTGGTGTCTTTCACGACCTCGGAAATGTTTTTCTTGAACGCACGCAGCCGCTCGAACACCTCGTTGGAATAGATCACCGCGTCAGGGTTGAGGGTGAATTTCTTCTCCAGCTTGTGAAAGCCGAACACCGCCGAGAAGGTTTGCGGCAGGTCGTCTGCATCGTCAATCTGCACCTTGTTGAACACGACCAGGATTCGCTTGGCTGGTACGCCAAGCGCCGATAGCGTCTTGATCGTGTTGATCGTGTCGGCCTGCTGCTTCTTCTCGCTGACCGTGGGCACCAGGAAGTAATCGAACTCTTCCTGCGAGCCAGCGAACTGCCCCATGTACTTGAAGAAGTCTTCGACGTTCGAGGCTCCCACGTCGACCACAGCTTTGCTCTCGACCATCAGCCATTCTTGCAGCTCGCCGAACTGACGCCCCTTCATACGCTCGATCTCGGCGGCAGTGTCAGAAGCCCCCGCGTTGATTGTCTCGATGGCGAAGCGCGGCGCGTCCATCCGGGGCGACAACAACTGATCAGATACAGTCGTCTTGCCGGTGTTGCCGCTGAAATTCACTACGGCGATTTTACTCATGTGCGTCTCCTTCTGCTTGGGCTCGCACTCTCGTAGCGAGCCAGTTCTGAGGCGTTCACATCATCCCCAGGGTTCATGATCTTGCTCAATTCGTTCGGCGCCATTATTGGCGCCGGTAGATCCTGACTTTCCGTCTTTGTATCGTACGATACAATTTCCAGCTTTTCGGCGGTTGCCTCTGGCACTACCGCAGCTGACTGCGAATTTGGCACATTTGCCGGTGCTTCGACCGTTCCGGCCTTGACCGACTTGCGATACCGATACAGGTAACTTTTCAGCGTCTCCATGCTGATCTCGATCCCCTGCTCCTTGAGCACATTCAGGATCGCTTGGCGTCTAACTCCCGCCTTCAATTGCTGCTCGATAATCGGCATCACCTGGCGTATTTGTGCCGCCTTGGTTTCCGGTTCAACTGCCTGCAATGCAGTCGCTAGGTCTAGCTTTGCCATATTGCACCCTATATGCACCCTTATTGCTCTCTTTGTGCATCCTACTTACCCCCTACACATAGTCAAGCTAAACCCTTCCTGCATCCATTGTGCAGCCTTACAGCACCCACCTTGCACCCTACCTGTACCCTCTTCTACGGTCTTCGACCTAAATGATGGATACGCCCTTAACAAGAGCATAATTTTTGATCCTTAACAGGATCAAAATCTTAATACACATCACGCACCTCCCTAGCGGGAGGTCAGCCCAGCATATACAGTGCTTCCAGTGGGTTTTGCCTGAATGCACATGTGATACAGATGTATTACAAATATACAATATGGACCATATTTTAATAGTGTTTTGTGTATTACATTTGTTATACATGAACTCGAAGACCTGGACCCCTCCATTTCAAGGGGGGATTTTGACCGCCATGAGGGGGCAATGTGGGGAAGACCGTACCGATACGTTTGAACGATGAGCAGCTGGCCAGGGTCGAGGAATCGGCTGCTTTGGCAGGCTACAAACACCTGTCCACCTACATGCGTGATCGTCTGCTTGAGCCGTCCAAAGTGGACAGCCACCAGGGCGGAATCGACCAGTGGGCAGACCAACAACGAATCATGAGTTTGCTCGAATCACTCGACCAGGCGCAGGCCACTAACCGAACCATTCTGGCCATCGTGGTCTACCTGCTACGACAGAACAGCACGCAAGGAAAGCTCAGCGAGCTGCGTGCCGAACTGTCCGCATTGGGGAGCAACGAGGAAGCATTAGCCGCTCTGTTGCCCGAGTTGGCTAAGGACATTGAACGTCTATCAGGAGAGGACTAGTGCACAAACAAGAAGTCGATAGCGCAATATTGACGGCGGGGATTGCTCTGCCAATCGCCGGTTGGGTCGGCGGCGCCTACCTGGCGCAGATGCCGTTTACACCATTCCCCGGCGCCTTCCGCGAGACATTGCACCAGACACTGCAGAACCCAATCATGGCCGGATGCACGGTGGCCACCTCCGTGGTGGCCGGTGCCCTGGTCTACTACCTCAATGAGTATTGCGACGATGGGTTCCGTGGCGAACGGTTCATTGAGCATTTGCGCGGTTCTCGCATGCGAAATTGGCACTACGTGGACAGCAAAGTCCGTAGACGTAACGCCCAAACCAACCGTGAACGCCGCAAAAGTGGGCTGGAAAACATCGAACCGATCATGGTCGGCAAAGTGCCGATGCCACTGCACCTTGAAGATCGAAACACCATGATTTGCGCGTCCATCGGTGCCGGTAAGTCCGTCACCATGGAAAGCATGATGGTCTCGGCGTTGAAGCGTAACGACAAGATGGCCGTTGTCGATCCCAACGGCACCTTTTACTCAAAGTTCAGTTTCAAAGGCGATGTGATTCTCAACCCCTTCGATGCTCGGTCAGCAGGTTGGACGGTGTTCAACGAGATCAAGGGTGTTCACGACTTCGACCGTATGGCGAAATCCATCATCCCGCCGCAGGTGGATCCAGGTGATGAACAGTGGTGCGCGTATGCCCGTGACGTACTGGCCGACACCATGCGTAAGCTCAAGGAAACCAACAACCCGAACCAGGACACGCTGGTAAACCTGCTGGTTCGGGAGGATGGGGACACCATTCGGGCGTTCTTGGCCAACACCGACTCCGAGGGCTATTTCCGCGACAACGCTGAAAAGGCGATTGCCAGTATTCAGTTCATGATGAACAAGTACATTCGCCCGCTGCGCTTCATGACCAAGGGTAGTTTCTCGATCCATAAGTGGGTGACAGACCCGAATGCGGGCAATCTGTTTATCACCTGGCGGGAGGACATGCGCTCGACCATGCAGCCATTGGTGGCCATGTGGATTGATACGATCTGCGCGACCATCCTCAGCTATGAGCCCATGACCGGGAAACGTCTCTGGATGTTCCTGGACGAGCTGCAGTCGCTGGGCAAACTCGAATCGTTCGTGCCAGCAGCCACCAAAGGCCGGAAACACGGCCTTCGTATGGTTGCCAGTCTGCAGGACTGGTCGCAGTTGATCACCAGCTATGGCCAACACGATGCAGAAACGGTGCTGTCTTGCTTCCGTAATTACGTGATTCTTGCCGCATCCAACGCACAAACCTCGGACAAGGCCAGCGAGATCCTTGGCCAGCAGGAAGTCAGGCGTATGCGTGTCTCTTTCAGCAACGGCCGCAGCAACCGCTCGCCAGAGATCAAGAAAGAGCCCGTGGTCATGGACTCCGAAATCTCAAATTTGAAAGACCTTGAGGCTTATCTGAAATTCGGTGAGGACTTCCCTATCACCAAAATCAAGCTGCCCTATGTGAATCACAAAGAGAGAGCGCAGGGAATAGTCGTTGCCGGTCAGGCTGCGTAACGGAGGTTGCATGCTCAACGTCACGCCGATTCGAGGAAACAACCAGTACGCTGCAGCACGTTATTTCTCTGCTGCAGACGACTACTACGCCAAGGAAACACCCGGCGAGTGGCAAGGCGAAGGTGCCGAACGGCTCGGCCTGGTCGGCCCCGTCGATCAGCTGCAACTGGCCAAACTGCTTGATGGCAAGTTGCCGAACGGCGAGCGGATCCACACCACGTTCAATGCCGAAACCAACAAGCGGCGCATGGGCTTGGACATGACATTCTCGGCGCCGAAATCGGTGTCGATGCAAGCACTCGTCGCCGGCGACAAAAATGTCACCCTGGCTCACGACCGGGCGGTGGCCAAGGCCATGCACCACGTCGAAAAGCTCGCCCAGGCACGGCGCAAGGTACAGGGCAAGTTCCTGCGCGAACGCACGGGGAACATGGTCATTGGCAAGTTTCGCCACGAAATGAGTCGCGGCAAGGATCCCCAACTGCACACCCATGCGGTGATCATGAACATGACGCAGCGCGCCGATGGTAAATGGCGTGCCTTGTTCAACGACGATATTTTCAAGGTTCAGCATGAAGTTGACGCCATGTACAAGGGCCAACTGGCCTTGGAGCTGCGCGAGCTGGGCTACGAGATCCGCGTACTCGATGGCAAAGGCAACTTCGAGCTGAATCACATTTCACGGGAACAGATCGAAGCATTCTCCAGCCGCAGCAAAGTCATTGAAGAAGCGTTGGCCAAGGACGGGAAAACCCGGGCCGACGCGACCACTCTGGAAAAACAAGTTATCTCAATGGCCACCAGGCCGCACAAAGACGAGCGCGACCACGATCTGGTGAAACAGTATTGGGTGACGAAAAGCCGCGAGTTAGGGATCGACTACGGCCCACAAAGCCGATTGGATGGCCGCGAGTATGGTGAATCAGGCCCAGCGTCAGGCGCTGGCCGCGTTCCATCTGATCCCAATCTACCCGCAGGGCTGACACCGGCCCAAGCCGTTGTGCAATACGCAATCAATCACCTGACCGAGCGTGAACAGGTTGTTACCCAGTTGGACCTGTTGACCGTGGCGCTCCAGCGTTCGGTAGGGTTGGCCGGGCCTGACCAGGTACGGGCCGAAATAGCCCGGCTGGTACAACAAGGTACGCTCATAGAGTCAGCACCGGCCTACTCAATGGCACAGCCCACGGAAAACGCGCCCGTGTTGTCGCCTGCAGGTTGGCAAGCTCACCTGCAGGAGTTGAAAGGCTGGACGGACAAGCAGGCAAAACAGTACGTGGCCACCGCCATCGAGCGCGGTTCATTGGTGCCAACCGAGAAGCGCTACACCACACAGAAAGGCTTGAAGCGCGAGAAAGCCATCCTTGCCATTGAGCGCACTGGCCGGGGCCAGGTGACGCCGCTCATGTCCCAGGAGCAGGTCGCTAAAGCACTTGAAGGATCAACCCTCACCGCTGGCCAACGGCAAGCCGTCGAGACCATCGTCAGCACGGAGAATCGGTTTGTCGGCATTCAGGGTGATGCTGGTACGGGCAAAACCTACTCCGTTGAGCGGGCCGTGCAACTGCTCACATCCGTCAACGAGGCAATGAGTTACGGCAAGACAGAGGATCAACTCGGCTATCGAATCCTCGCATTGGCGCCGTATGGGAACCAAGTTGCCGCACTCAAAAACGAGGGGATGGACGCTCATACCCTGGCCAGCTTTTTCAACACCAAAGACAAGACCCTGGACGAGAGGACTATCATTGTTCTCGACGAGGCCGGTGTCGTCGGCGCTCGCCAGATGGAACAGCTCATGCGGCTGGTGGAAAAGTCCGGGGCCCGCCTTGTTCAGCTGGGCGATACCAAACAGACCGAGGCCATCGAGGCGGGAAAACCATTCGCCCAGCTCCAGCAGAACGGCATGCAAACCGCCCGGATCAAGGAGATCCAGCGGCAGAAAGACCCCGAGTTGAAATTAGCCGTCGAGCACGCCGCCGATGGCAATACTCCCAAGTCGCTGCAGCACATCAAGCACATTGAGGAACTGCGCAACCCTATCGATCGACATCAAGCGATCGTCAACGACTACATGCAACTGACTGACCAGGAGCGTAGAGAGGTATTGATCGTTGCCGGTACAAACAAAGACCGCAAAGAGATCAACACTTTGGCGCGCAAGGCATTGGGCCTTGAGGGCCGGGGGGCGAAGTTCGACACGTTGAACCGCGTTGATATGACTCAGGCAGAGCGGCGCTACGCACCGACCTACCAGCAAGGAATGGTCATTCAGCCGGAGAAAGACTACAAAAAAGCGGGCTTGGTTCGTGGCGAGAACTACACCGTCAAACAGGCGTTACCGGGAAACATCCTTGTCGTGACCGGTGCCGATGGCCAGAGCCGTCAGATCAACTCGCGACAGGTTACAAAGCTCAGCGTCTACAAGGCAGAGCGCCCGGAGCTGTCCATTGGCGACCTGGTACGCATCACCCGCAACACGCCATCACTCGACCTCACCAACGGCGACCGGATGCGAGTTATCAGCACAGCCAACGGCATGATCGAGCTGGCTTCGACCAGAGAGCGCGACGGAAAGCCGGAGCGCGTGGTGAAGCTGCCATCGAACAAACCGCTGCACCTGGAACACGCTTATTCCGCGACTGTTCACAGTGCGCAGGGCCTAACCAATGATCGCGTGATGATCTCCGTGAACACCAAGAGCCGTACCACTTCGCTAAATCTGTTCTACGTGGCCATCAGTCGGGCGCGGTTGGAAGCGAGGATCTACACCGATGCTATCGCCGGTTTGCCGGGTTCTATTGCCAAGCGCTACGACAAAACCACGGCACTGGCGCTGCAAAAAGAGCGGGACGCCCAGCGCCTGCAGAAAGCGCACGCCCCGAAAACGGTTGTGGATGGGCCAAAAACCGAGCGAGCTTTGGAACGCGAAAAACGCATGCGGCCCAACAGCCCAAGCGGCGGCATACCAAATTAGTGAACTTTGCCTTATCTCGGCATGCCCCCTATTACCGTGCCATCCGCTCGGCTTTCGCGGTATTGCACAGCGCCACCGAGCATGTGCGCGAGAAGTCCGTCATGCGCCAGGTGACCATCAGCTTGATTCCGCTGTTTGGCATCAACCTGTTCATTCCGAGGCTGGTCGAGTTCCTGGCGCAAAACCCGGAACTGGACATCAACGTCACCTACGCAAACCACCGCAGCTATTCCAGCGAACCAGCCACTGGCCGGGCAATCACAGCGAGCCGCTGATCTCGGGTGCCGTCTCGCCCTATTGCAGCCGCGAATTCCTTCAGCGCCACGCCCCCATCGACTCGCCCCAGGCCTTGAGCCAACTGCCGTTGCTGCACGACGAAGAACGCGGCACCTGGGCCGAATGGTTTCAAGTCGCCGAGGTCAAGCACGCCAGTGCGCTCAATGGCTTGCTGCTCGAAGACGGGCAACTGGCGCTGACCGGCCTGGGTTGCTCGCTGCTGCGCGAGCCGTTGGTGGCGCCGATGTCGCCAGCGGCGAACTGGTAAAGCTGTTCGACCTGCACGTGGATGACGGCCGCCAGTACTACCTGTGCCGGCGCTCCAACAGCGAACTGTCCGACGAAAACCTGAGCTCAAGCGCAGCCTAGTGAAGGCTACGCCAGCAACCGCTGATTGATCACCATTTGCTCACGCCCGCGCGCCACAATCCAACGGTGGAAGTCGCGGCAGTGGGCCTTGTCGAACGCGCCCTTGGCACCCACCAAAAAATACGCCGACGGCAAGGGCAAGGCCCGGGCAAACGGCCTGATCAAACGCCCATCTGACAACGCATCAGCCACCATTGAGTATTGCGCCAGTACCACACCCTGCCCCGCCAATGCGGCCTGGATTGCCATGGCAGACAAGGAATACACGCGGTAGCCATCGCGAATGCTTTCGCAGTCCACCTGTTGGGCCTTGAACCAGTCACGCCACGAAGGCGGCGAGGCAAACTTCGGTAGCCAGTCGATGGACAGCAGCGGATATGCCAGCAGGTCTGCCGGTTTGTTGAGCAGCACATCAGGCCGCAACAACCAAGGGCTGCACACCGGCACCACGCAATCGCGAAACAGTTCGATGGCGTTTTCCGTGGCCACGTAGTCGCCGTAGGTGAAGCGAAAATCGATGTCGTAGCCCTCTGGCGAAGGTTCGGCGTGACTGCCATCGAGAAACAAATTGAGTTCCGGGTGCTCGTCCTGCCAGGCATAGATGTGCGGTGCCAACCAATCCGACAGCAATGACGGCAAAGCGCTGATGCGCAGGTTGCTGGCGTTTTTCGACCGCTCGACCTCGACCTGGGCGATGCGCAGGCTCTCGAATGCCGCTGCGCAGCTATCGTGATAACGCTGGCCGGCGGCGGTCAGGCGAATACGCTTGCCGACCTTCAAGGTCAGGCTCAAGCCCAGGGTGTCTTCCAGCAGTTTCATTTGTTGGCTGACGGCACCGGCCGAGATACCCAGACGCTTGGCGGCCTCGACAATGCCGCCGAAACGTCCCACGGCTTCAAAAACCTGCAGCGCGCGCAGGGAAGGCAAGCTGTTCATCATCATCTCCATAGCAATCGACGGTTTTATACTTTAGCTGAGCTATAGCAAGCCACAGTTTTCGACATTTTTTGTATATGAAAAGCCTCGTATTCTGGCTTTGGCGGGTATTTACCTGTCCCGGTCAGGAGACGCCCCATGTTGTTACGCAAGACCCGATACGGTGCAGCCTCTGATGTAACCATGCGTACCAAAAAACCATAGTGGCCCGGCGACTCAGCCACCCCGGGCTTATCAGCACCGCGAAAAACAGCACCTTGCAGGCATTTTCCGTGAATTGGCCTGCATTTTGCATTAAATGTATATACAGGTACTATCATATAAAGATTTTTCTGTAATACATCGTTAGCGTTCGATCCGTCAGACAAAGGAAAAACAACAATGAAAAAATTTGTACTCGCCACCGTCTTTGCATTGGCTTCCACCGGCGTCCTGGCCAAGGATTTAAGCGTCATTCGCTTTGGCGTCGATCCGACCTTCGCTCCGTTCGAATCGAAAAACCCCGACGGTCAACTGGTGGGCTTTGACATCGACCTGGGCAACGCCATTTGCGCCGAGCTGAAGGTCAAGTGCGTGTGGGTGGAAAACGCATTCGACAGCATCATCCCGGCGCTGCGGGCGAAAAAGTTCGATGCCGTGTTGTCGGCAATGACCATCAACGACCAGCGCAAAAAAAACGTGGACTTCTCCGACCGTCTCTATAACTCCCCCAACCGTTTGATCGCGAAAAAGGACAGCGGTCTGCTGCCTACGCCAGAATCCCTGAAAGGCAAGCGCGTCGGCGTAGCCCAAGGCACTACCCAAGAGACGTACGTCAAAAAAATCTGGGCGCCTAAAGGGGTGATCATGGTCACCTACCCCAATCAGGACTTGCTGTATCCGGACCTGGTCAGCGGCCGTATCGACGCCAGCCTGACCGATGCCGCCGTGGCCGAACTGGGTTTTTTGCAAACGCCTAAGAACACCGGTTTCGCCTTCGCCGGCGACGCTGTGTACAACCAGGAACTGCTGGGCGAAGGCATTGCCATCGGCCTGCGCAAGAACGAGCCGCAGCTGATGGAAGCCATCAACCGGGCACTGGCCGAAATGCACAAGAACGGCACCTACGACACCATCCAGAAGAAGTACTTCACCTTCGACATCTACAACTAAAAGCCCTGCGCTTGACCGGTGCCGGAACGCTCGCGGCTTGGTGATCCGGCGCCTTGCCCATCCATTTCGCGCAAGGGCCGGCCCCCGGGCCGCCCTTGCCAACGGAGAGACAGAACATGCTTTTACAGGGCTATGGTTCGCTCATTCTCGAAGGTACGTTGGCGACCATCCAGCTGGCACTGATGTCCATGGTACTGGCCGTCACGCTGGGCCTGATCGGCGCATCAGCCAAACTATCGAAACAACCGCTGCTGCGTCACCTGGCCGCCGGCTACACCACGCTGATTCGCAGCGTGCCGGACCTGGTGATCATGTTGTTGCTGTTCTTCAGCCTGCAGATCTGGCTGAACAACCTGACTGAATGGCTGGACACCGAACAGATTGACATCAACCCCTTCGCGGCCGGGGTGCTGACCCTGGGTTTCATCTACGGTGCCTATTTCACCGAGACCTTCCGCGGCGCTTTTCAGTCCGTGCCAGCCGGCCAGTTGGAAGCTGCCGTGGCCTACGGCATGAATCGTCGGCAGGTGTTTGTGCGGGTGCTGTTTCCACAAATGATGCGCTTCGCCCTACCGGGAATCGGCAACAACTGGCAGGTGTTGATCAAGGCCACGGCGCTGGTGTCGATCATTGGTTTGATCGATATCGTCAAAGTCACCCAGGACGCGGGCAAGAACTCCATGGACCTGTTTTTCTTCAGCGTGGTCGGCGGCCTGATCTACCTGGCCCTGACCACCGTTTCCAACGGCGTGCTGATGTGGCTTGAACGCCGCTACTCGGTGGGCGTCAGAGGTGCGCAGCTATGATCGATATCGTCCAGGAGTACTGGAAAGCCTACCTTTGGTTTGACGGCTACCAACTCTCAGGCGTGGCCATGACCCTCTGGCTGCTAGTCGCTTCCATCGCCATCGGCGGCACCCTGGCCGTGCCGCTGGCCGTGGCACGAGTCTCGTCCAATCCGCTGCTGCGCATGCCCGTATGGTTCTACACCTACGTGTTTCGCGGCACGCCGTTGTATATCCAACTGCTAATCCTCTACACCGGGATCTACAGCTTGCAAGTGGTGCGCGACCAACCGACCCTCGATGCGTTTTTTCGCGAGGGCATGAACTGCACCCTGCTGGCCTTTGCCCTCAACACGTGCGCCTACACCACGGAGATTTTCGCCGGCGCCATCCGCGCCACGCCCTATGGCGAGATCGAAGCAGGCCGCGCCTATGGCATGTCCACCTTCACCCTGTACCGGCGAATCATCCTGCCCTCGGCATTGCGCCGTTCGCTGCCGTACTACAGCAACGAAGTGATCCTGATGCTGCACTCCACCACTCTCGCCTTCACCGCCACCGTGCCCGATCTATTGAAGGTCGCTCGCGACGTCAACTCTGCGACCTACTCCTCGTTCGAAGCCTTCGGCCTGGCGGCGGTGCTGTACGCGCTGATGGTGTTTACCCTGGTCTGGCTGTTTCGTCGCTGCGAAGTGCGCTGGCTGGCCTTCTTGCAACCGCAGGCGCATTGAGTGACCGTCCTTTTGGAGACATCGAACATGTATAAGCTAAGCGTAGATGAGCTGCACAAGAAATACGGCGACCACGAAGTACTCAAGGGCGTATCGCTCAAGGCCAAAGCTGGCGACGTAATCAGCATCATTGGCTCCAGCGGCTCGGGCAAAAGCACCTTCCTGCGTTGCATCAACTTCCTGGAACAGCCGTGCGCCGGAACCATCACGGTAAACAACGAGCAAATCCGCACCAAACAGGATCTCAACGGCGCGCTGCGGGTGGCCGACCCGCGTCAGCTGCAAAAAGTGCGCACCAAACTGGCGATGGTGTTCCAGCACTTCAACCTGTGGCAGCACATGACCGTGCTGGAGAACATCATCGAAGCACCGGTGCATGTGCTGGGCGTCAAGCGCAAGGACGCAGAGGCACGCGCGCGGCAGTACCTGCATAAAGTCGGTCTGGACCCGAGCGTTGAGAAAAAATACCCGTCCCACCTGTCCGGCGGCCAGCAGCAAAGGGTCGCCATTGCCCGTGCCTTGGCCATGGAACCGGAAGTGATGTTGTTCGACGAACCCACTTCCGCGCTGGATCCGGAACTGGTGGGCGAGGTGCTGAAAGTGATGCAGGCCCTGGCCGAGGAAGGTCGCACCATGGTCGTGGTCACCCACGAGATGGGGTTTGCGCGCAACGTCTCCAACCATGTGATGTTCCTGCACCAAGGCCGGGTTGAAGAGCAAGGTCCGCCGGGTGAAGTGCTGGTCAGTCCGCAAAGCGAGCGCTTGACCCAGTTCCTCTCCGGCCGCCTGAAGTAACCCCATTTCGACAGGAGACAACCATGAGTAACGGTTTTCCATCACACCGCAGCTTTACCCAGCAGCGTGAACAATTCCTCGCCGCCGCCGAGGCCGTCGGCGCCCGTCTTAGCCATTACCCGCACCCATTGCGCGGCCCGTTCGCCGAGGCCCTGGGCACAGATGTGGCCCTGCTCGGCAACCCCCAGGCCAAACGGGTGTTGGTGGCCTTGAGCGGCACCCACGGCGTGGAAGGTTATTACGGCTCGGATTGCCAGCGCCAATGGCTGCAAACCTTCAGGGAGCGCAGCCTGCCCGACGACGTCGCGGTACTGATGATCCACTTGATCAACCCGTGGGGCACGGCCTGGATGCGTCGGGTCAACGAGGACAACATCGACCTCAACCGCAACTACCTGGACTTCACTAAGACACCACCCGACAACGCGGCTTATGAAACTCTGCACCCGATCTACACCTGTACCCAACTGCGTGGCCCCGAACGTGAGCGCGCCGATGCCCAGCTCAATGAACGGATCAGCCGCGAGGGCTGGTCGGCGGTGATGTCGATTGTCGAGGCCGGTCAGTATCGCCATCCCGATGGCCTGTTCTACGGCGGTAACAGCTCAAGTTGGTCGAACCAGACCCTGCACCGGATCCTCGGCGAACACCTGGCACACGCCGAGGTCGCGATGTGCTTCGACCTGCACACCGGCGCGGGCGATTATGGCCATCCGATGTTGATGACCATTGCCCAGGCCTCGTACCCGGCACTGCCCCAGGCCCAGGTGTTGTTCGGGCCCTGGCTGTTCACCCTGATGACCAGCGCCAACAGCCAGAGTGACACCGGCGTTGCTGCCACTGCCACCGGTTACACCTCCCAGGCCATCATCAACGCCTTGCCTCATGTGCAACTGATGCCGTTCGTGATCGAGTGCGGCACCTACCCTGGTCAACAAATCCATGCGGTGCTGCGCGACGATCAGTGGCTGCACCTACGCGGCGACCCAACCGGCCCCGAAGCACGGCAGATCAAGTTGCAACTGCTTGAACAATTCTTCCCCGCGGACAGCGACTGGCAAGAGTTGGTGTGGGTGCGAACGCGGCAGATCTGGGAACGGGCGTTGTCCGCGATAGGCACGCGCGGCGGTCTGTAAAACGCACAGCACCCAGTGTGGGAGCGAGCAAGCTAGCTCCCACAGGAGATGTTCGTGGGGACGCGATAAACACTTAAGAGAACCTAAACCAAATATCAGTTTTATCCATCTATTCTTACTCAACTGGCCTCTCGTATTCTGGATCCGTCGTTAGCCACGATCCGAAGAATAATAAGGAGAGACCCCATGTTTATGCGCAACGCCTGGTATGTCGCCGCCAGTGAAACCGAACTCGGTGAGCAACTGTTTGCGGTCAAGCTGCTGAATGAGGCGGTAGTGCTTTACCGCAAAGGCGATGGCACCCCGGTCGCCCTAGAAGATGCCTGCCCGCATCGCAAACTGCCGTTGTCCTTAGGGCGGCGCCAAGGTGACGACATCGAATGCGGTTACCACGGCCTAACCTTCGACTGCTCGGGCAGTTGCGTGCGCGCCCCCGGCAGTAAGCACGTTCCCCAAGGCGCCAAGGTGCGCAGTTATCCGCTGGCCGTGCGCTACGGCCTGATCTGGATCTGGATGGGCGATGCCGAGCTGGCCGACGCCAGCAAGATTTGCCACGTGCCCGAATGGGGCGATCCGGCCTGGGGCCTGAATCGTGGCGACAGCATGGTCATCCCCTGCAACTACCTGTACATGACCGACAACCTGCTCGACCCCTCCCACGTGGCCTGGGTTCACCAGTCCTCCTTTGGCAGCGCCGCATGCGCCCAGGAGCCGCTGCAAACTACGGTGACAGACGTCGGCGTGATCGTGTCGCGGTGGATGCGCGACATCGAAGTGGCGCCGTTCTACGCCAAGTTCGTCAAGTTCAGCGGCAACTGTGACCGCAAGCAGCATTACGAAGTGCACTACCCGGCCCAGGCCATCATCAAGGCCATCTTCACCCCGGCCGGCACCGGATCGGATGCCGGGCCGGTGCACGAACAGGTGTTCTTGATGAACTCCTACAACTTCATGACCCCCATCGATGAGTCCACCACCCGCTACTACTGGTTCCAGGTGCGCAACTTCGACCAGGACAACGAGGAAGTCTCGCGCCAGTTCGATGAGGACGTACGTCACGCTTTCGCCGAAGACCGCGTGGTGCTCGCCGCCGTCCATCAAGGCATGGCCAACAAGTGCAGCCCCAATATCGACCTGGCCTCCGACTCGGGACCCCTGCGTTTCCGGCGTAACCTGGCCAAATTGATTGCCCAGGAACAACCTGCGGACTTGATCCCGCTGGTACAAGGCCAGACCGCAAACAGCGGGGGTTTGAGATGAGCAGCCAACCCCAAGGTTTCAAGGCTTGGCGGGTGATCGAGAAAACGCCGGAAAGCGCGGTCATTACCTCCTTCGTCCTCGCGCCGCAGGACGGTCCTGCACCCATGGACTTTCGTCCGGGGCAGTTCCTCACGGTGCGGCTGGTGTTGGGCGACGGCACTCGAGTGCTGCGTAACTACAGCGTCAGTGCCCTCACGGACAACCCGCTCCAGGTACGAATTTCGGTCAAGCGTGAACCCGCCCCGTTCGATCGCCAAGACCTGCCGGCCGGACAAGGTTCCAACCACCTGCACGACGGCGTGCGGGTTGGCGACGTACTCGACATCGCAGGCCCATCCGGCACCTTTGTGCTGGACGAGCAAAGTCCAAGGCCGGTGGTGCTGTTCAGCGGCGGCGTCGGTTTGACGCCCATGCTGAGCATGCTGCATCGCCTGAGCGGCCAGTCGATGCGCCCGGTGCACTTTCTGCACGCCTGCGAAAACGGCGCGGTGCATGGGTTTCGCGATGAAGTGCTGGCCCTGGCCGACCGGCGCCCGGGCATTGAAGTGCACTTCTGTTATCGCAATCCGAGCGAGGCGGATCGTGACCGCTTTCACAGCCAGGGCCTGATCAGTCGCCAAACCCTGCAAAGCCTGCTGCCGTTGGACGACTATGATATCTACCTGTGCGGCCCCAGACTTTTCATGCAGGCCAACTGGCGGCTGTTGCGCAGCCTTGGGGTGGCCCGCGAACGAATTCATTACGAGTTTTTTGGCCCGGCGACGGTGCTTGAGGAAGACGACGTCAGTCCAGCGCCGCCACCTGAGCCGACGCTGAGCGAACCTGTGGCAAAGGACGGTGCCGTAAGTGTCTGCTTCATGCCGTCCGGCACCCGCGTAGCCTGGGATGAAAACTGCCATTCATTGCTCGAATTGGCCGAACAGGCGGGCCTGACTCCGGCGTTCAATTGCCGGGCGGGCTTGTGCAATACCTGCCAGGTGAGCTTGCGCGAAGGTACGGTCGAGTACTTCGACGACCCGCTGGACGCTCCGCAAAACGGTGACATCCTGTTGTGCTGCACGCGGCCCACCAGTGCGATCACGGTGCAACTGCGCCAATAGTAAGCGCCGTAGGCGAAGTCGGCCGCGTGTCTGATGCTGGGCGCGAAAAATCAGATCCAATATTTGGGTACCCGTCTTGGCTATAAGCGTCAGGGCATGGCGCCCAGCAGTTGAGCGCGCTTCTTCGAGGTTGCTGCGGTGATCGGCGACCACCGCCACGTCAACACCGCGTTGCTTGGCGGCAACCAGCGCTCGGGTAACGTCTGGACTGGTGAAGACGTACGCAGCAACGCGGATAGAGCTGGTGGCCGCGTAAATGGTGCGCAAGACTAGTTTCTGTGCAGAGCCCTCGGGCTAGAAACCGACCTCGATGCGACGGCTTGCGTCGCCCTCGTTGTCAGCAGCCAGGGCCAGCACTTGCAGGCTGCCCCCCGCGACCAGTGCCATCGTCAACGCCAGTGGCTTGAAAACTCTAGAAACCATGTTCTACAGGCCCCCAAATATCGTTGGCCTTTTTAGTCAAACCCTCATCGTCCTTGCAGGACTCAACAGTCTCCCCCCGTGCGGCTTTCGTGCGCGAAGGACTGAAATGTCCGTGCTTGTAACGCTTGATACTGAAATATTTCTGGATGTACTTGTCGCAGTCACCATCGCGGGTCATGCCAAGTAGACAAAGAACAGCACCGCAAGCGTCGGGGTTACTGTCATGGCCATAGGGCGGCTGGACCGGTTCATCAGCAACGGCTGGACCTGACAGCAATAATGCTCCCAGCAAAAAAACGGATGGAAGTTTTTGCATAAATCCCCCTTTTCTCGCGTGCGAGAAATTCAATTGATGATCTGTACGAAAGATGGCTCGACTTGCGCTTGCCCTTGGCCGGATGCCAGCGCAGCGGCTGGTTTGGGATCAGCGAAGCGTTGGAACTGTTCAACCGGCGCAGCATCGCCAGTGTCCAGCGCAACTTGAATCCTTGACTGCTCAGGGCTCGCCGGTTGCATCGCAGCCTGTTGAGCGGGTTGCGGTGCCTGGCCGTTTTCGTCGGTCACAATCACCCATGGGTCACTATGTTTTGACGAAGCTGTACGAGCGCGCACAGGCGTTTTTCGTGCCCCTGGTGATGCAACCGCTACGGGTATCGCCTCATCGCCTGCAGTGGCCTCCACAGCAGGCACAATCGGATCAGCACTCGAAGGATTCAGGGCACCGACCACAACTTTCTGCACGTAGGACAGATCACCCTCTTTGTCCGGGCGATAACCACGTACAGGGTTCCCGCTGTAGTACATCGAGAGCGAGTCGCGCAGGGCTTCTTGTGGGTTCGGATTCGCGGTCAGGGCTTTGGTGTAGTTCTTGACCATCAGCTCGCTAATCGCCTGCAGGTTGCGGCACGGCTCAAACGCTTGGGCGTAGCTCAGGCCGAGAGCCCGCATGTTCGTCACCAGGAGCTGGCCAATACCGACCGAGAAACGGAAGCCTTCGCGCTCCAACCGTTCGGCGGTGGCCACCGCTTCACGCAACGACTTGGGCTGACGCTCCAATCGGCCATCGACAACCCCAATAGCGTAAGGGTTGTAGGTCGATTCATTGCCGATCAATGACTTTAGGGTCTGCGGATGCACGGTAGGCGCGCACTTAACGGCCAGCTCAGAGAACGGCACCGGGGCTTGTTCATCGGCCCAGGCCTGGCCGAGAGTGCAGGCCAGTGCCAACAGCGTTACCGCGAACTTAGGCAGCTTTTGCATATTGAACCTCCGAGATGTAGCGACGGCCATCAAAGCCGTACTCCCACTGAATGACGACATCGATCAGTTGCCGCGAGTATTCGATCAGTTGCGACTTGTTCATTTCGGCGCCGCCACGCGCAGCCATAGACGCCAGGCGGTCGAACATCATTTCCGGCGAGTCCGAGTGAATCGAGGAAAGTGAACCGCTGTGACCGGTGTTCAACAGCTCCAAAAACGGGAAGGCTTCGCCGCCGCGGATCTCGCCCATGATTGCCCGGTCGGGGGTCAGTCGAAGAATCGACTCAAGCAGGTCAAACGGTGTGACCTTGGCGCGACCTTGACCGCCACGTGAATAGATCAGGTGAACCACGTTCTTGTTGGGTGTGCGGATCTCGCGGGTGTCTTCAATGGTGACGAGACGTTCATGCGGATCAATGTGCTCCAGCATCCCGTTGAGCCAGGTGGTTTTACCCGCGTTGGTCCCGGCTGAAATCATGATGTTCTTGCGGGCTTTCATGATCCCGATGAAGAACTCTTTCCAGCGCTTAGCGCGATACAGCGCTATCAGGTGATCGTCGGAATAATCGCTGTGCAACCGAGGCTCGTTGATATGCTCGAAAGCCCCGGTGTCCTGGTATTCGTCCAGGGTGATTTGCTTGATACCGGGCTTACGGATACAGACGATGCCGCCAATGTGCTGTTCGACCGCAGGCGCCAAGACAACCTGCACGCGGTAATCGCCGCGCTGGTTGTCTGGCACACCCTCGGCGAGATTGATCGGAATACGGCCCGACAGAATCGGCGTATACGAGTCAACCTGTTGCCCGGTATGAGCGGCAATCACCTCACCGAGCGAGGTAATTAATCCAGTTGTTACCCCCTCGATCTGCACCGGCTTCATGAACCGACTGCCGTGATAACCGGCCCAGACGTTGCCAGGGCCGTTGATCGCAATTTCGGTCACTTCTGGATCGTCCAGCAGCGTGACCAGGTTTTTCAGTTTGGCGCGGAACGATGCAATCTCAGACATACCGCTTCCTCACTGGATGAAGGTGACGCCGCCACTCTTGGCGTGCTCGATCTCGGCCTCGAATTGCGAGGTGAAATCCAAATCGCGCTGCAGGTAGATCACCACACGCGAGCCATGGGGCACGGTCAAAGTTGGTTGGATACTGGCGTAGCGACCCAGGATCGTTTGGGCCGACTCAGACGCGGCTTCCTGTACTTCCGTGCGATAGCGTGACGCCGAGTTTTCCTGATCGCCGGACGACACTCCGGTATTCGAGGCACCGGCGCCGATGATCGAAACCGCTGCAGCAACACCGAAGATTTGCCCCCAATGGTTATCGACTACGCCACCTTGACCAGCGGTGCCCAACTGGTCAGAGCCCGCGCTATTGATCGCGATCTCCATTGCTGGGCGTCCAGGCAGGTTCGGCGTACGTAACCAATTCCAGATGGTGAACAACCGTTCTTGACCAGGGCGAAGACTGGCGTTGTAGCTGCCGCAAACCGTCGAGCCCCACGGAATCAGAACCCGACGACCGACAGCCGCGTAAACGTCCTGCTGAATGTCTACGCAGATCTGCCCCGGCAACTGACTTTGGGCGCGGGGCTGCAACACAGCCTCGATAACAGCACCCTGCAGAACCTTGTACTCCAGGTTTTCCATCTTGCGTACCTTGGATACCGTAACCCCATCGGTGAACGTCGAGGATGCGTAAGCGCTATTGGCATTTGACGGGACAGGAGCGTTTCTATCGCTCCCCACGCCCAAGGATCCAGACCCACCCTTCTGACCCTCAGCTTCATCCGTGAAGCCCTCGTCTTTCGCAGTGGCGATGATGGCCGAGCGTTGACGTGCGGCCTGCATCTTCTGTTCTTCAAGCTCACGCTGCAGCTCAATGGCCTGGCGACGCTTCTCGGCTTCGCTCATACCAGTTTGATTTTGACGGTCTACCACAGTGCGCGGCGTGTCAGCGGGTGCAGTGCTGCCGTCATTGCTGACAGGAGCGACCTGCGCCGCTTGACGCTTGAGGGTTGGATCCTGCACACGGCGCGGCTGTGCGGCGGTGATCGCGTCATTACCAACGCTGTTCCCGGCTACAGGTTCATCACTGTGTTTTAACCAGTAGACAAACCCACAAAGCGCAACCGCCGTGAGCGCCACAGCGACACCGGCAGCCTTGTTTGAGCCGGGCTTCGCTTTGAGCATCGAGTTCGACTGTGATTCGTTCCACTCACGAAGTTCGTCCTCGCGAGTTTTCTCCGGAACGGGTTTGTTGTCGTCATTGTTCATGCTTAAGCCCCTCCGCCATCACGAGCGCCTCGAGTAACGGTGCGCTTATATGGGTTGGCCAGGTTCTCCACGCAGACATGGGCGTTGCCGTCACGCAGGACAAACATACTGTCCAGGCGCTCTACGACCACGTAATCACCCTCACGGCGTTTGTTGACCATGGCCTCAGTTCCATCGGGCAACACGCGGTAGAACTGCGGCATGTCAGCCCCTTTCTTGAGCAGGAACTTGGTGAACTGGCCATCATCCATGACCGACTGCAAACCAATGGAGTCCTTGTCACCTGCATAGCCGTAGTTGATGTTCGGGGAGCCTGGCGTGCCGGTGCTGACCACAGGCGGGGGCTCATGGCTCTTGACCTCAGTGAAAGAGGACACGCGGCTGCTTGGGTAAATGAAGCGAATCAGGTACGACTGGCCGGTGTTTTTCTTGGAGCTACCCAGCTGGAAATAGTAAGTACGCTTGCTGGTGATCACGGTCAGGTTGGTGTCCGCGTTTTCCTCGACCGGCTTGAGGAACAGACGATTGCGGAACGGGATGGTTTGCCAGGCGATGGTGTCGCCCAAGGCAACCACTTTCACCATTTCATCCGCTTCAAATTCGAGGGATGTTTGATAGTTATAAGTGCCCACCAGTTCGTAGACTTGGTTCGGGTCATAAGTAACTTGTTTAACCCGTTTATCGGTCAAGAGCGGGGTTGGCAACTTAGCGGCGTGTGCAAAACCACCAAAAAAACACAAACTCAGGGCGATAGCGGTCGGCAAAATGCAATGTTGCTTCATGATTTTAGTTTCCTTGAATTGAGTGAATTACCGGCGGCTCAGTTCTTCACTTTTTCGATAAAGAGTAATCACAGTACCGAGCGGGTTAACCCAGCGATCACCGAGCTGACGCGGTACAAGTGTGTTCGCTATTTTCAGATTCGCTGTGTAGTTCGTTGGTACGGGATCAGCTTTCCCTGCTTGATGAAAGTTTGACGTGAATGAAATTTGATAAATGTCACCTACTTTATTGATGCTGTACGCCTCGGCTTCAATCCACTCCTTTTCACCCAGCAATGCGTAGGGGTTTCTTGGATTATCTGGATTGATTTCCTGCTCGTACTGGCGCGCAACCTCCGGCGTTGTGTACAGGTGGCAGGTGTCAGAAAGTGACTGCCTTCTGCGTGGATCAAAGGTGTTGCACGCATTCACGAAGGCGTACAGGTCTGACTCGATCAAGGCTTGTTCTGCCGACACATTTTCCTTGTCAATGACGCGCATTTTCAGGACTTCACCGTCTGCGCCGATGGTGGCTACCACGGGAATTACAGTGTGCAGATCCGACAGGACATAGACCGCACAAGCCAAAGCAACAATGGAAATCGCCTGAGCACCATTGAGGAACAGGGAGCGATTGCGTTCCTGTTTGACCTTCTGCTGCTCTCGCAATGAATTGCGGCGCACGGCCTCATCATTCTTGAATGTCTTGTCCATTACATTTTCACTCCCAAAGTTCTAACAGCCATCATCACCAGCGACGACCCCCCTACAGTTGCACCAGAGGACAACGCAGCGGCCCAACCGCGAACTTGCAACATGCAGATAATCAAGACTCCTTCCACGATCAATAATGTGCCGTACTGTTGAGCCGTCATTAGGGCTGCGTCACTGATAGTAGCGGTTTGCGCAACTTCGTTAATGGCGTCTCCGAAGACAGAATAGCCGAATCGGATAATGGCGATGGACAGAATGTAGATAAGCGAGAAGTTCAACATCTTGCTTAGCCAATTCATTCCCCAACCCCGTGTTTGTGGAAAGAAGAAAAACGCGACCAAGATCGGCAGAATCGACATGCTGATAGCTGCACCAAACTTAGCAATCAGCATGTTCAAGATCGCGACCACGAACAGAATGCAGTTAATAACGAATAAGCCGTAGCCCATCATGATCATTGCAAACTGCCGCCAACTGACGTTCATCAGAACGCTGGCTACTTTCCCGACATTCACATACAAGGCGTCGAGCATCGACGTCGAATTGACACCCCCGCTCATGATTTTCGCGGCAATGGATTCTGTGAAACCGCCCCATGCCTGGTAGAACACAAGCCCTCCCGTAGACCAATTCAGCGTCAGGAACACCATGGCAGTGAGGAACATCCTTTGCGCCAGATCCCAATACTTGATGGCTTGGCCGTTGTAGATCGTGAACCCGAGCACTGCCCAGTAAGCAACGGCAATCAGGTACACGGCTGGGGAAACCAGTTCCGCCAAGTCAGGAAACACCTGGGCGACGAAGCTGGTAGTCAATTCGTCAGTGGCACCGATTAAGCCCTCAAGGGTCAGCTGCGCCATGGGTTCGATGCTCCGTACACACCCTGGAAGTGGGAGAGCACTTCGGGGTCGCGGAAGTCACTGGCACTCAACTGCACACCGGTTTGTGCCTTGATCTCCCTGGAAGTCTGTTCGATGCAGCCTTGAACCAGCGAACCGCCGTACGACGACGACTTCATGTAGATCTCAGCAAAGCAAGTGCCGGGGAACCAGTTGCCAACGTCGCGTTTTGATGCGCTCAACAGAGGGTTTTTCCCGACGCTGATCGGTGCTGTTGGATTGCCTGGTTCAGCAGGTTCCGTCGAGAAGTACGAAGCGGTATTGATGTAAACCACGCTACCGACAACGACCACGGCAACGACTACCGAAAGGACGTGATGTAGTTTGAATTTAAGCATTGCTGCGCTCCTGGTCTGCTGTGACAAACGGGGTGAACTGGCAAGCGCAAGGCGACTTATCAATCTTGCCGGTGTTGGTGACACAGCCCGAGGCCGCACTGACCACCACGGCCAGCAGCACCACTTTCCAGAGCTTGAACACCACCCACAGCGGGAGCCAGATCGGGAGGGTGACGCCTTTGAAGATGAAGACGATTGCTTTCATGCGGTTACTCCTTTTCTCGCACGCGAGAATTACTGATCTTTCCACTTGAAGAATTTTTCGTTGTCCGACGTAGCCTGGTTCTCAGCGTTGTTCAAGTTCGCTTGCAGGTTCATGTTCAACGCTGACAGCTTCGA
This sequence comes from Pseudomonas sp. MF06569, assembly GCF_059862735.1. Classification (NCBI taxonomy): domain Bacteria; kingdom Pseudomonadati; phylum Pseudomonadota; class Gammaproteobacteria; order Pseudomonadales; family Pseudomonadaceae; genus Pseudomonas; species Pseudomonas sp. MF06569. The sequence goes on from NZ_JCBCUZ010000028.1 coordinate 46,438, forward strand.
TTGAGCCGAGGACAACATGCCGTTTTCAGCGGCAATACGGTTTTGCAGGTCTGCGGCGTCTTTGGCATTGGCGGTGTGATCGACTTGCGCCGAGAGCGTGGCCAAGTTGTTCAGGTGGACTTGCACCTCGCTGTACAGCGCGTCACCACCAGACATTGCAGCGCGAACAGAGTCAGAACTGAGCTGATAATTCTGAGCCCGTTGGCCCTGCGGGTTGTTGAACAGTTCCTGCGGCAACGTGTTGATCAGTTGTTCGTAATACGACTGCTTGCTGCCATAAGCGCCCGAGCTTTGACGGGAAACGACTTCCTGCCATGAACCTGGCACGACCGAGGCCGAGTTGATCGCGTCATTCAGACCGATAGCGCCGCGACCGTACGAGCCTTTGAGGCTGTCCAGGGTTCGGCTTTGCGTCTCGTAGGAGTGTTTCAACGTGTCAAATTGATCTTTCAACACGAGGTATTGCTGGGCCAACGCAGCCCAGGTGCCAGCGTCACCAGTTGGAACACCCGTTGCGTGTGCTTGGCCGCTGATAGCCATAACCACCGCCGTAGCGAGGCACAGCTTTTTGATAGTCGTCATCATTTGACCGCCTTCAAGTTGTGAGTGTTTTTGGCTTTGGCTTCGGCCATGAAGACCGGAACCCATTGCTCTGGATCGTCAGTGCCCAGGCGCTTGATAATCGACTCCATCAGAGCCACACCAACATCGTTCGAGGACAGCACGGGGATGAAGTCGGACAGATCGGCCTTCGGATCCTCTGAGGTCAGATCGAATACAACCTTGATCGACTCTTTGCCGCGACGGATAAGGAACTTGCGAGAGCCCTGGCCGATTTCGCGGATCCACTTACGTTCAGCGACGGTCAGGTTTTGATGATCTTCATCAGTGGCCGCGTCGTTCGACAGATAGATCTTGGTGGCACTCTGTTTGTCGATTGAGTCGGTTTCACTGCGGAAATACTTGGCATCAGGCGTGACAAAGATAATCAGGCCGTTTTTGCGACGGATCTGCATGATGAAGTTGTCGATTCGCTTCTTCCAATACTCGTTCTTCACCAGGTTTTGCCCTTCCTCCAGTACCAGGATGAAAGGCGTGCCATCCATTGCTTGCTCGATGCGATGCAGTGGGTAGCTCAACACGACCGGAAGTTCTGGCCGCGCCTCACCGCCCTTGAGCAGTTCCATCATTTCAAAGCAGTAGTGCCGCGACGTGCTCAGGTCGATGGAGTCATTCACGTTGTCGAAGACACCGGCATTCGCGCCAGTGACACCCTTGGCGCCGTGCCAGATGGCCATAACATCGGCCAGCTCGCCCTGGCCATACGTCCACACGACATTGCGGAACCGGCGATCCTCGAACGGCAGGCTGTAGTTTTCGTCCACCAGAGCCTTGAAACGCTTGATGTCATCAGCAGACGTAGGGGTTGATGCGTAGCACTGACGCATCAGCACTTGCAGATCCACCAGAAACGCACGGTTTTCAGCCGTATCGGGCAGCTTGAAGGGGTTCCAGTTCATGCCGCTATGAGGGGAAAGCGTGGTATGCACACCGCCCATAGCTTTCATGAACACCTTTGCGCCGTAGCGGTTATCGAACCAGAATACTCGTGGCTCGGCTTTGTCGGCCTCACTGACCATCAGAGAAATAACGGTGGTCTTACCCGAACCCGTATCAGCGGCAATTGCCGTGTGCCCTGCAACCATCCCTTCCAGTTCGCGATGGAAGTTGAAGTTGTAGGAAGTCCCGCTCTCAGTTTCAAAAGCGGTAATGGCTGGCCCCCACAAGTTGCCATCCCGACGCCCCTTGGCGAAGTTGTGCAACGAAGCAAACCCCGCGAAGTTGGTCGATTTGATCTTGCCGCGACGACCAATCAGGTTCTGTGCTTGGCCTGGCAGCTGCGACCAGTAGAAGGTTTCCAGGCCCATCCACTCGCGTACCGATTTGACGTTCAGGTCAACAAAGCAGTTTTCCACCAGGCCCACGGCTTTATCGAGTTCGCTAGCGTTCTGCTTACGGTTCGCTTCCGAGTCCATAGGCAACGACGGCACATGCACAAAGATGGTCAGGTGGTGCAGACCGTTGACAGCATCACCACGGCGCAACGCCCGAATCCCCTCAGTCAGTTCCTTGCTGTCATCGTCGGCGATGCCGTGAGTGTCCGAGACAGTCAGGCGCCGTTGTTCTTGCGTCATCGCCGATTCAGCTTCGATTCGGTTAGAGAAGAAGAACGATTGCGTGATGATGTATTCCACCGGCTGCTGCAGGAACTTGTTCATCATCCGCGATGGAGTTCTGCGCGGCCATTCAGCCATGCTCAACATCGCGCCGATACGCGAACTGGTGCTGCCACGTACTTCGCACATGGTTGCCAACACACGAAAGTTAAGGCGAGCGTATGGCAACATTTCGCAGAGCTTCTGATCGCTCAGGGGGATCTTGCGATCCTCAAGGTTGATCAGGTAGTTGAAGAACGTACTGAGTTCGGAGAATTCCTCTCCCAGGAAGTCATACACGACCTCAGAAGGGTATTGCTGGTGATCGCCGTTGTGCTCTTTGAAATCCGCCCAGCTCCAACGGAAACGACGCACCGCGTCATAAGCCCGGTCACGGTCGATCATCTTTGAATCGGTTTTAGGGTGCCGCTGCACTTTCAGGCGAGTCGCACCGTACTCGGACAGTCCACCCAGCAGCAGATTCGCAGCCTTGTACAGATCCTCAGCCATGTCGTCATAGGATTCAGCATCCTGCTTAGTCGGGCTGGTCCCTGTAATCAGCGCAATGCCTCGATCCATCAGCCCTGGTACACCAGACCGGAAACGGTTGCGTACCAGCGAGATATAGATCTCGTTGACGTAGAACCCTTTGTGTTGATAACGGCCACGCCAAGCAGCGTTGAGTTGCTTGGAGAACCAGGTGCCGCCCTCGCCTTCAGGGAAATCAAAGACCTTACGGCGGATGGTATGCACGTACAGGCCCAAGTTACTGAATGCGACGGTACGTAGCAGCGTGTTACGGCGAACTTCAAACTGTTTAACCTGTTCTTCGGTCAGCGAATCAAAGAGCAAGCCATCAATTTTGATAACTTGGACTAACGCGCTTTCTTTGGTCATTACCGTCTGATCATCGTAGTGATAGTCATACGGCACCATTGCGCTGACTTCCAACTCCAGCAGATCCTCTTCGGATCCTGCTGGCTGTTGAACGCCTAGCGACAAGTCAAGATTGCGCGTCAATTTCCTAAGCGCTTTATCAACGAGGCGCATAACTCCGATACCCCCACAAGTTCCTATTCCGAGAGGCCCGTAAACGAAATGCAGATTGCAAGACACCAAATAAATAAACGTCTTTGCTGCAAATGTAATACGAAATTCCAAACAGAAGTGGTATTGCCCCAACCGGCCATAACGAGCGAATTACCAATGCTGTTATTAGCGGTCCAAAGATGCTGATAAGAATGCTCGATAGCGTGAAGGCGCCGACCATAGATGGTCGAGCCATCGCTAAGACAAGCACCTCACCCTCATCGGGTGCGTGCTCGACCGCACTCATTGCAGTGAGGTTGCAGCGCCGGATTTGATCTCGGCGACGATGTTCGGTGCGAAGAACACCAGGAACACACCGGCGACAGTCCAACCGAAGGTGGACCACTCGACACGGCCCGACTTAGCCCGGAAGCCCTGCACCACAATGGCCAGGATGCCCAGGTAGTAACCGATATCGAAGATGAGGAAGCTAACAATGTCTTTCAGCAGGTTCTTGACCGAACTGAAGTCCATCGCCGCGTTGGCAAATTCAGGGAGAAGGCTCAGGGAGAACAGCGACCCGATGACGACGATCTTTTCTGCCTTGGCAGTCCAGTCTTTGCGCATCAGGGCCGCATGGTTCATTCCGTGTTTCGGGGTGACGATATTGCGAAGGGTTGTTACCGTGTTGCTTTGTTGAAGCTTGGTTACCCAGGATTGTTTGTTAATGGTTTCTGACTTACGGAAATTCGATTTTCCTGTTTCGAGTTGCATACCGTTGCCTCTTCATAGTCATGACGGGGAATCCCCGTACGTTATGGTTATTGCTTTGTGCGGATTGTTAGGACAGGTCTCTTTTATAAAGTCGATAGCAGTATCGGCATTTTTAAAAAGTCTGGTCTTCCCTAACGCTGTAACAACCGAAAACACTTGCCCTGTTGACGGACTTTCGATGATGAGTTCCCACTTCCGAACATTATCCAAGTACCGCTCTTGTAGATGAACTCGGTAATCCGGTTGGGCGTTGGTGAAAACCACCAGGTCTTTTTTATCTAGGGATTGCATCATGTCCTCTGAATAGCTCAGCGCTAAAAACAGAGGGGATACTGTAGCCCCTGACATTTTTCTTCTAGATCCCACCTCGCATTTTCTTCCTCTTTAGCGTTTTGTTTAACGTTTTATGCATTTCGTTACTCAATATATTCTTTTCATTTTATGAAATCAACATTTCATGTTGCGTTTTTTGGATTCCGAAAAGGATGGGGACGAACGAATGCCCCAGGAATAAACCTGCGTACTGATGGGTAGCGATAAGTGATTGAGACATAAGGCGTTTCACGATCTATCCCTTGAGGCCTGGCGGCTTCATGTCGTGTATGAGGTAAGGCAAGAGGGCATAGCCTTCCACGCGGGTGTGACAGCAGGGATGGGATTTTTCTCAACTATTTGAAAAAAAGCTGATGACCGGTATTGAGCTGAGTTGAACGAATGTTCGACGTGAGGAGGGGCAAAGGTCGCGAAGTCGAGCAGCCGTGAAATGAATTCTCGCGTGCGAGAACGCGACGCGGTGTCGTGTATTTATCGCATGCGAGAAAAATACAAAGTAAACCCTATTTTGGGGTTGACCAAAGGGTTTACCATATGCAAACTTGAATCACGGTCCACTATCGGACAAGTCGGAGATCATGATGAAGATCACAACTGTAGCGAATCAAAAGGGCGGCGTAGGGAAGACCACCCTAGAGATTCACCTGGCAGCATGCGCGGCAGAGGATGGTAAGCGTGTCCTGGTCGTAGACCTTGATGAAGGCGACCTATCGCAGTTTTTTCCCCAAACAGAGGATGGCGATAATACGCCTTATCTAATGTCCAGCCAGTTGTTCAATGGCGAGCATGAAGGGCGTCAGCCACGCCAGGTCGGTCCCAACATCTGGTTGATCGAAGCTGACGTAGCACTGCTCGACGTGGACGATATGGATCTAGACGTAATCCACGCTCTACGGCCTGCACTGGAACGATTTTCTGACGATTTTGATCTCTGCATGATCGACACCCCACCGAACTTGCAACGTCGCATGGTTGCGGCCCTGACGGCCTCCCATGCCGTGGTGGCCCCGTTCAATATCAGCGCCTTTACCCTTGCTCGACTCCCAAAATTGATGAACACCATCGAAACTGTGCAAGACAGGTACAACCCTGATCTGCGCTTTTTGGGCTATTTGCCGAACTTGGTGAACAGCCGTTCGCCCGAGGAAATAGACGCCCTCCCCGGACTTCGCGAGAGCTACGGTGATGCCATGTTCGCGGAGCAGATCATCTACCGGCCTTGTATCAACAAATCGCTGGCCGCTGGTAATCCGGTCTGGTGGAAGGCCCGCAGCGGCAGTCAGCGTGAAGCGGGCCGGGAAATGAAACGGGCTTGTAAGGCCGTTCTCGATAAAGTTTGGGCTGAATGAGGGCCATGTCATGACAACGAAGAAACCCAACGCATTCGGGGGTGCAGTCAAAAAGCTTTCTGACTTTCAGAAGCAAAAAACGGCAGTTCTGGAAGGTGAACGCATCATCAAGGTCAACCCCGACGAGGTTGAGTGCAAGCCGCAAATCCGAGGCAAGGACAACCCAGGCTTCACACAAGAATCTCTGATTGAACTGGGCGACGACATTGAACAGAACGGACAGGCAGAGGCTGCCGTCCTACGGCCCCACCCAAACCCTGGAAGCGGGTTCAAATACCTAATGGTCGCGGGTGAGCGACGGTTGCGGTCTTGCGCACTCAAAGGCCTTTTGCTTGAAGCAGTAGTGCGCGACCTCACAGACGCCCAGGCCAAACGGATTCAACGTTCTGAGAATGTCCAACGCGAAGGACTTCTGCAAATCGAAATAGCCCTGTCCCTGAAAGCCGACAAGGAAGAATTAGGCACCCTGCAGGCAGTTGCTGCCGAATGGAAAAAGAGCATCAGTTGGGTGGCTGAACGCTTGTCCTATCTGGATGCCATCGAAGCCGGGGGAGCTACCAGCACAGCAGTACAGAACGGAATAACCGCTGACGTATCAGTGGTAAACGACCTAGCGCGCCTTGAACGTCTCGACCCCGCTGCAGCCGCCAATGTGGTACAGCGTGCCGAAGCTGATCCTGACCTGAACGTTCGCAACGAAGTACGCACGGAACTCAAAACAACCAAGGCGCTCAGGATAGGCGGGGGCAAAGCCAAACCCAAGACACCAGGCAAAGCGACAGAACTCGATTTGTTGAAAGAACAGGTTGCCCTCCTGACTGAGCAGGTAAATACCTTGAAGTCTGAAAAGGTGTATCTCTCTGAGGAACTGGAGAAAGCACGGCAACAAATCGCCGACCAGTGGAAGCCTGCAGAATGACTACCCGCCTCACTGACCAGGATCTACGAATACCACCCGAAGACTTCGAGCGTATCCGCAGTAACTCAAAGATGCATAGCCGCAGCCTTGACGTGGCTTTTGAAATCCTCGTTGAGGGCAAAAAGCTTGTAGCAGTGGCCAATGCTCACGGACTGACGAAACAGCGCGCTTTAGCCATAAGGGACAAAATCTACTCAGCCTATCTACTCCAGGCTCCCGAAGGCTGGAGCTATGCGCAGATCTGCGCCCCCGAGGAAATGATCAATCGTTTCGTCAAAGAGGCCGACACGGAGCGATTGAGGTATTGGCAGAGTAAATCCACAACAAAGAAGGACAAGGACGCATGATTCGGTAAAGCGACTATCGAGCAATCTCAAAACTGCTGAAACCGCTATCGGGGATGGCAGCACAGAAGCTTGAGCATTGACTGTGGGACTGTTTCTTTAGGGCATACATGAATTGAGACAGTCAGAGGCAAACCGGGCAGGGCTTTACTTAGATTAGTGATACGTTCAATTTGATACACTCTTAAATGAACACTCAAAATGATACGAAGGAGTAGAGCCCGTCATGTTCATCCGTTCTTACCTGCGAGCATCGACCATCGAGCAGGACGCTAACCGAGCCAATGACGCGTTGGAACAATTTGCAGCTGACCATGGCCAGGTTGTTGCCAGTACATACACAGAAAATGCCAGCGGCACCGAAGCGAACAGGCCAGAACTTCTTCGCTTGCTCAAGGATGCGCGCAAAGGCGACGTGCTCCTGGTTGAAAGCATCGACCGGCTGTCACGGATGGAAGATTCTGATTGGCGGATGCTCAAAACGACCATCGACTCAAAAGGACTTCGCATCGTCGCGCTGGATCTGCCCACCAGTCACCTGGCGTTAAGAGTCACCCAAGGCGACGAGTTCACCAGTCGCATGCTTGGAGCAATCAATAACATGATGATCGAAATGATGGCGGCTATTGCTCGTAAGGACTATCAACAACGCCGCGAACGGCAAGCCCAGGGAATCGCCAAAGCCAAAAGCTCCGGGGCGTATAAGGGCCGCCCCATTGATTCCGATCTGCACAAGCGTGTACGTGAACTGCTTGCTGCAAATTTGGGGATTAGAGCAACTGCCCGTCACGCTGGTTGTTCAACCACGACCGTTCTCAAAATCCGTGACCAGGTTCAACAGCTCAGTTAATTGAGCCGGTCGGAAGTGACTGACTAGCGGAGGCGAAGCCGTAGTCTGTCAGGCGCTTACGAGTGGCCGCCGCCGGCAGGCGACTTTGACTTATCAACCCCAAGGTTAACAGCGTGGCAGAGGACGACAGTTAGAGATCATAAGAGGCAGGACTTCTGACCCCTTGATTTACGGGGCCTCCAGAGCAGTAGATAGCTCAGCCTATGAGCGAACCTTCGGTCATCATCTGTGAACCAACCTCGCTCATAGACCGTGATCTAACCTAGCTCACGTTATGAGCTACCCCTCGCTCATCGGTGTTCGATAGCAAACATCCTTGAGCTACCCGTAGCTCACAACATGAGCTACCCCTAGCTCATTTTTTGCGCGATATCCGACAAGTCTGTCAGATAGCGAACAAATTTGATCTACCAATAGAGCACAGCGTGAGCTACCCTTCGCTCATTCTTGCTCGCTATCTGACAAGTTTGAGAGATAGCAAACATCACTTTTGGACGATCTGACAGGAGGGTCGATGTCTGAGGAAATCCGCAATCTACACCAACCCGCGCCACGCGGGACTTGGGTTCAGACAGAGCGTGCTGGACACGAAGCATGGGCGCAACTGATTGCGCACGCTCCACGTGCGGCCCAGCTGCTGCACATACTCGTGGCCAACATGGATAAGAGCGGTGCCCTGATTGCCAGCCAAGCTACTTTGGCCAAGCTGATGGAAACTTCTACAGCAACGACAAAGCGAGCGTTGTCGGTACTGATCGAGCAGGCTTGGATTCAGACAATCCGGCTGGGGAGTGATCGAGGCGGAGCGCTGGCCTACGTGGTGAACAGCAGGATCGCTTGGGCGGATAGCCGCGAAAATATCCGCTTCGCACGGTTCAATGCGCGTGTGCTTGTGTCGTCCGAAGATCAAAGTGACCTGGGCAGCGGCAAACTGTTGAAAGCACCGGTCATGGCACCAGGTGATTTGCAGTTGCCAGCTGGTGATGGTCTGGCCCCGCCAGTTCAAGAAACGTTCGAAAGCATGCTGCCAGACTTGCCGTCGATCTCCGACAATTCAGAAGCCTGAAACGACGAAACCCGCAGCACGGCTGTTGGCGCTGATTGAAAACTGACCCACCCTGCCGATTGAAAATTGACCCAGGACGGATTGCTGATTTCTGTCCCAGCAATTGTGGATAAGCTTAGCAGCAGTGGGCCGATTCAAGACGCATCAACCCCCACCGCATGTAGGCATGCAGCAGGGTATTTATGGTGCGGATCAAAATGGCTCATCGTCCTCGACATCATCTCCGTCCTTGCGCTTTCGTTCCCGTGACTTGATCTTTGTCTGGGCGGCCAAGGTGCTGTGTTGTAGGCGGTAGGACTCGTTGCCCGTTTCGACGATGTGGCAGTGATGTGTCAGCCGATCCAACAACGCGGTGGTCATCTTGGCGTCGCCAAACACACTCGACCATTCCGAGAAGCTTAGGTTGGTGGTGATGACCACGCTGGTGTGTTCGTACAGTTTGGACAGCAGGTGAAATAACAGGGCACCGCCGCTTTGGCTAAAGGGCAAATATCCCAGCTCATCCAGTATCACCAGGTCTGTGCGAAGCAGTCCCTGGGCGATTCGCCCTGCCTTGCCATCGTACTTCTCACGCTCCAGCAGATTCACCAGATCCACCGTGGAAAAGAAGCGCACGCGTTTGTTGTGGGCCGTGATTCCGGATACAGCCAAGGCACTGGCCAGGTGTGTTTTCCCGGTTCCAGGGCCGCCAATGAACACGACATTCTGCGCCGTTTCAGTGAACGCTAAGCTGGATAGATCGCTGACCAGCCGGGCATCAGCGCTGGAAGCGCTGAAGTCAAAGCCAGCTAAGTCACGGTGCATGGGGAGTTTTGCCATGTTCATCTGATGATTCACCGAGCGCACCGCGCGATCCGCATGTTCCTGCTGAAGCAGATGTTCCAGCAGCCATTTCGATGAAGCCGTCGACGCTGTTCCTTGAGAGACCAGTTCTTCCCAAGCACTGGCCATGCCGTGCAGGCGAAGTTCTTTGAGTTCAGTCATTAGGTCACGCATTGCGATTCTCCTCATCGGTCGCACGGAGCCGGTCGTAGCGTGCTGTATTGGCAACAGGCGCGACCTTGAGTTGCAGGCTGGTTTCTACACTGGGAGGTAGTGCGGTGGAGGTCAGGCGGGCAAGGACATTGAGGATGTGATCGGCGCTCAGACTTCCCGATTCAAGTACCAGCTCCACCGCCACCAGCACAGGTTCGAGCCCCGCAATTGGCACAGCAGCCAGTACCTGCATCATGATTCGATCACCGTTGGTGTGACGCCTCAGTCCTCGTTTGAGAAGCCGTAACGGTTTTGGCAGATCAGCAAATGGCGCACCGTTGCGCAATGCACCAGGCTTGCGTTCGATGAGTGGGATGTAGTGCTGCCAGTCAAAACTGACCTGATCTCGATCAAAGAGGCGCTCGTGACTGGCGATCACCGTTTCGTCAGCAATGACCACGATCCGCGAAGGGTACAAACGGCTACTGACCCACTGGCCGACGCGCTCACATGGCACTGAATAGCGATTTCGCGCCACGCTGATCAGGCAGGTGCTGGAGACCCGCACGGTACGCTCGACGTAGCCATCAAATGCCGTCGGCATTGGCATCATTTCGACCTGCTCCAGCTCTAAGACCTCGGCCACCGTCAGCCCGTTGTACTGCGGATGCACCAGTTCGCTCCAGAGCGACCGACAACGTTGGCCGAGCCAGACATTCAGTTCCTCGAAGGTGTGAAACATACAGTTTTGAGCATCGAGCCAGATTCGCCTCCGGCTGTCCTGAACGTTCTTTTCGACGATGCCTTTTTCCCAGCCAGAGGCCACGTTGCAGAAGTCCGGATCGAACAGATAGTGCGCGCACATCACGGAAAACCGGGCGTTGACCGTGCGCCCTTTGCCTTTGTTGACCTTGTCGACAGCCGTTTTCATGTTGTCGTAGATGCCGCGACGCGGCACACCACCCAACGCTCCAAACGAACGGGTGTGGGCATCAAACAGCATCTCGTGGCCTTGGCTGGGGTACGCAACTAACCAGAATGCGCGGCTGGCACACAGCTTCATGTGGGAGACCTGGATACGTCGAAAAAGACCACCGATCAGCAGACCTTCTTCGCTCCAGTCAAATTGAAAGGCCTCACCGAGCGCAAACGTCAGCGGTACAAAAGCGCGTAAAGACTTGCCTTGCTCGCCTCGCCAAGAGCGCACAAACGCCGTGAGCTGGCTGTAACCGCCGTCATAACCCTCGGCTTTGATCTGCTCAAAAAGTGCTTTGGCGCTCCTGCGGTTGTGTTTTGGCCGGAACGAATCGGCCTTGAGCGCCTGCTCCAGGGTCTCGTGAAAAGGGCTGAGCTTATTGAAGGTTGCGCACCGTTGGTACGCTGGCTGAATGGCTTCGGGCGCTCTGACCCATTTTCGGATGGTGTTTCTCGACAGCCCGGTACGCTTGGCTATCTGATGCAGCGAGAGCTTGTCGCGGAAGTACATCCGCCGGATTTTTCCCAACATTTCCATGCTGATCACCCTGTGTTCTCCTGCTCGAAAAGTGAGCAGAAGCAGTTGAACACCTGGGTCAGTTTTCAGTCGGCAGAAGAGCCTCTACTGGGTCAGTTTTCGGTCAGCGGCAACAGTTGAGCATCCATTTCGGGTGATTAAGCGTCAGTTTGGTTATACGAAAGTGCGCTTCCGAGGCTTGGTGAAAAACACTGCTCAGATGGTGACGTTGTTCGCCTTGTCGAACCTGTGGATGGCACGTCGATATTTGCTCTGCGGCGCAGGAGAGGTGCGTCCGTAATGTGGGAAATGACGACTGCGAGGCGCTTGCAGCGGCAAAAACGGATGAAATAGACGGCAGATTTGCCTGATTTTGAACGGCTGCCGTGTTTTGAGAGCGCCGATGACTCAGTAGCCGGAAAACAGGGGGGGACTTCAGACCATCCCTTGGGGGCGAATAACGCCGCTTATGTCAGATCTGCCGACAATCAGGACATCCCTGGTTGTCGAGCTGGGTTTAGTGTTCTATTAGCTAAGGATGAGTTATACTTTTGTAAAACTTGAAGAGGGTATGGATATGGGGACTGTTGCGCTTCGCCGCTCAGGTGGCTCATTGATTTTGGCGGTTCCTGCTGCGTTTGCGGCACAGAACCATTTGGTTGCGGGTTGCCAGCTGGCTTGGAAAATCGAAGGGGATGCCCTAGTGGTCAAACCCAGCCGGAAGAAACGCACCCTAGCCGAGCTGATTGCGGCGACCCCGAAAGAGGCGCGTGTCGAAGGTTGGGATGACATGGAAGCGGTCGGAAACGAACAATGGTAAGACGTCCACCGAGTGTTCCCAGTCGAGGTGAAATCTGGCATTTGAACTTCGATCCGTCCACCGGACGTGAAATGCTGGGAGAGCATTACTGCCTAGTGTTATCGAAGCGCGAATTTAACGATTCCTTTGGACTCGCCTTGGTCTGCCCGGTGTCACAGGGGCGTGCTGAGAATGCTCGTGACCAGGGTTTTTTGGTCACGCTGATGGGGTCTGGTGCTGACACCCAGGGAAACATTCACAGCCATCAGGTACGCACACTTGATTGGCGTGCCCGTAAAGCCAGCTTCAAAGAGAAAGCCCCGGCTGAGATCGTGCAACAAGTGCTCGACTGTGTTGGCGCTCTGTTGGAGGAGTAGAACGCTGCGAATAACGCGTCCTATGTTCAATTGCACCCCACAGAAAAGCCCACCCCGGTGGGCTTTTTTGCGGCCGCTGGACGCCAGAGGATGGGGGATTGGACTACCGTCACCAAGGTGTGCGGCGCTACGCGCAATCGGCCACGTTTCCCCTGAGCCAAGGAGTGCTTTTCAATGTCCGTCACCTACTTACCGCTGGAAGCGTGGAACAGACATTGGATGATTGTGGACGTGTTTATGTGCTGTCGGCGCTGCGGTGCCATTCAGGACCTGACCAAGGGGCGCGAGTTCATGCATGCACGCGGTTGTCCGTCTTGGAAGCCAAACGAGCAATACCCCTTTTGTGAATTGGTGGCGATTTTGGAGCAAGAAACCAAAATCCAAGCTGTACTGTTTTTATGAGGAGCGGGGTTCAGGAGGACGCGCTGCGAGTCATGCTCGAAGGCGGCGCGGTGCGTGAGGTGTTGGTCAGTCGTCAGGGCAACAAGTTGGGGCTAGCGATTCGCCTGGGCGGCGCAGGGTCACGCTGCCTGTTCGCTAGCGACGCGAAGCGCTACGCCCCTGGGCCAGCCTGAGTGCTGTTGGACGCTTTGCTGAAGCGCAGGGCATCCAGATTTTTGCCGTCGAATGGTGAAGTTTCGCGCCTGCGAAACTGTTTTGGATCCCTTTTGGGGTGCTGTAGTGCGTCCCCTATACAACCAGAGCACGTAATCCGCGGCCTACAGGGCAGTCTGTAGTCGCGTCTCACTACAGACTGAAATCCATGATTGCTCTGCAGCCCTTGTAAATAGCGGCCTGTAGCCGCACCCGTAGGGTGCGTATGGTGTGTGGCTTTTTGAGCTAAGGAATAGAGGTAAAAATCTGCTCAAACAACGTCTTTTTAAAGGGAAAAAACGGTCAGAGGGTCCCATTTCACCCATCGGCTTGCCCGATTGACAGAGGATGAGCAAAAAAACAACTGATAATTGCTAAAAAACAACAGATAACAGACGTTTAAGTAACAAAGCAGAACATATCAGAAACACAATTTTGATATAAAGAAAGCAAATATCATCAGAAAGTTAACAGGTAAGCAGCAAGAAAGTATCAAACGAGGTATGTTGGTGCTTCCTTTTTCTGAGACGAGACTATGGCCGATATTGAAGCGCTCACCTCGATGCTTTCAGGGTTGAAAAGCAAGTCTGCTTACAGTCAGCTGAAGCCGCTGATGCCTCTCATTGATCGTAAGATCAAGGAAGGGGTCCGCCGGTCAGAGATACATGAAATGCTGACGGCGCAAGGCATCGATATTTCGGCCGGCTCGTTTTATACGTACTTGTCGCGTTATCGAAAAAAGCATGCGGATACGATGAAATCTGCGATGGACGCTCATCTGGTGTTGTCACCGGGTGATCTGGCCGTGGATGTGAAGCCCCTTGATGCCGAGCAGGAAGCGCTAAGCATGCCTGCTGCTGATGATGCGACTCCCCATAATTTGTTCCTCAGCCCTGATGCACTGGATCGGTATACCGAGCAGTATTTCAGGAGGCCGCCACTTCGTCGCAATAAAACATGATTTTGGTGATCCCGTTGTCAGTGCAAGGCGGGTTGCGTTCTGAGTCGAGCGGGCGGTTACCTCAGTAATGCACCTTGAAGGTGGGAGAGTCCTCGGGGCGTGAGTCGCGGCGGTCGTAGAGCTTGGTGGTGCTGATGTTGGCATGACCGAGCCAGGCTTGGACCTTGGCGATGTCGGCGGCGTGTTCGAGGGCATTGGTGGCGGCGGTGGCGCGCAACCCGTGCACGCCTAAGCCTGCGACGGCGATCCCGGCGGCCTTGGCGTACTGCCCTACGAGGTTATAAATGCCTTCTGCAGAAATCCCGCTTCCTGTTTTCGGTCCGCGCAGCGGTTGAAACAACGGTGCGTTGGCGTGTTCCAGGTGATGCCCTGAGGTCTCGAGGTAGGAGTACAAGCGTTCTGCGGCCACCGGATGCAGGGGGACGTAACGCAGCTTGCCGCCCTTGCCGTGGATCTGCAGGTGTTTGATGCCGCGTCGCTCCTTGATATCGCTGATTTTGAGTTGGGCGGCTTCTTCGCGGCGCAGGCCGTGATACAGCAGGACCGCTAAGAGTGCGCGGTCGCGCTGGCCTTTCAATGAGCTTGGATCGGGTGCTTCGAGCAGGGCTTTAGCCTGGTGATCGGCCAGTGCGGGGGTTTTTCCCTCTGAGGTTTCCAGTTTTGGCCGTTTAACGCCGTGCACCGGGTTGCCTCCGGCAACTGCGTTGCGGTCCAGCAAATAGTCGAACAGGCTGCTGAGCGCGGCGAGTTTGCGCCGCTGAGTGGCTCCGGACAGGCCGCGTTGTTCGAGCTGGCGGCGCCAGGCGAGGACGTGGGCGCGGGTGACTTCGCGAAACTGTTCGGGGGTGTTTAGGCCGACAAACTGACAGAAGTCCTCGAGGTCGCTTTGGTAGGCGCGGCGGGTGCGGGGGTTGTTCAGGTTGGCGAACCATTCGACGGCGACGGGTACTGCGGTCAGGTTTTGGAATTGGGCCGCGGTCAGGCGGCGCTCGTCCATGATCGTGACGATACCGGTATTGGGCTCACTCATTTTTGTATCCTGTGTGGGGGGGCTTGCTCTACCAGGTGATCGAGCCGTTCGCGCTGTTTGGGCGTTTTCGACAACACCAGGGTTTGAGTCACTGGGTCGGCTTCGACGATGTACAGGCTGTCGCCGACGTTGACGCCGAGCTCCTGCAAGGCTTCATCCGGGAGGCGAATGGCGCCGTCGCCGTCCCACTCTTCGATGGTGACCTGGAAGCGGGTCATGGGTGGTTGCTTATCTTGAAAAACTCACGATAACGTATTTTATCGTGAGTGGGTGGCCTTTCAAAAACATCCCAAACTGTTCCCGCCGTCAATGTTGCGCTATCGACTTCTTGTTTGTGCATTAGTCCTATCCTGATAGACGCTCAATGTCCTTAGCCAATTCGGGCAACAGAGCGGCTAATGCTTCCTCGCTGCTCCCCAATGCGGACAGTTCGCCGCGCAGCTCGTTGAGCTTTCCTTGCGTGCTGTTCTGTCGCAACAGGTAGACCACGATGGTCAGAATGGTTCGGTTAGTGGCCTGCGCCTGGTCGAGTGATTCGAGCAAACTCAAGATGCGTTGTTGGTCTGCCCACTGGTCGATTCCGCCCTGGCGGCTGTCCACTTTGGACGGCTCAAGCAGACGATCACGCATGTAGGTGGACAGGTGTTTGTAGCCTGCTAAAGCAGCCGATTCCTCGACTCTTGCCAGCTGCTCATCGTTCAAACGTATCGGTACGGTCTTCCCCACATTGCCCCCTCATGGCGGTCAAAATCCCCCTTGAAATGGGGGGGGCAGGTCTTCGAGTTCATGTATAACAAACGTAATACACAAATCACTAGTAAAACATAGCCCATATTGCCTATCTGTAATACATGTGTATCACATGTAAATTCAGGCAAAACCCACTAAAGCACTGTATATGCTGGGCTTACCTCCCGCGAGGGAGGTGCGTGATGTGTATTGAGATTTTGATCCTGTTAAGGATCAAAAATTATGCGCTTGTTAAGGGCGTATCCATCATTTAGGTCGAAGACCGTAGGAGAGGGTGCAAGTAGGGTGCAAGTAGGGTGCAAAGTGGGTGCTTTAAGGCTGCACAACGGGTGCAGATAGGGTTCAGCTTGACTACATGCAGGGTGCAAGTAGGGTGCAACGAGAGAGCAATAAGGGTGCATATAGGGTGCAATATGGCAAAGCGAGACCTAGCGACTGCATTGCAGGCAGTTGAACCGGAAACCAAGGCGGCACAAATACGCCAGGTGATGCCGATTATCGAGCAGCAATTGAAGGCCGGAGTGAGACGCCAAGCGATCCTGAATGTGCTCAAGGAGCAGGGGATCGAGATCAGCATGGAGACGCTGAAAAGTTACCTGTATCGGTATCGCAAGTCGGTCAAGGCCGGAACGGGCGAAGCACCGGCAAATGAGCCGAGTTCGCAGTCAGCGGCGGTAGTGCTAGAGGCACCTACCGAAAAGCCGGAAGTTATATCGTACGATACAAAGCCGGAAAGTCAGGATCCACCGGCGCCTATGGCGCCGACCGAATTGAGCAAGATCATGAACCCTGGGGATGATGTGAACGCCTCAGAACTGGCTCGCTACGAGAGTGCGAGCCCAAGCAGAAGGAGACGCCCATGAGCAAAATCGCCGTAGTGAATTTCAGCGGTAACACCGGCAAGACGACTGTACCCGATCAGTTGTTGTCGCCACGGATGGACGCGCTACGCTTCGCCATCGAGACGATCAACGCGGGGGCTTCTGACACTGTCGCCGAGATCGAGCGTATGAAGGGTCGCCAGTTCGGCGAGCTGCAAGAATGGCTGATGGTCGAGAGCAAAGCAGTGGTCGACGTGGGAGCCTTCGGCTCCCCTACGGGCGCAAGGCCCGGATAAATCAGCCCTGGCGGCTTCGCCACCCTAGGGCTCAACCGGGCGCGTGTGCGCGCTGGCTGACCTTACTTCTTCGTTTCCTCAAGACCACTATGTGCCTTCGGTGAAGGGATAGATTTTGAAATCCTCGCTCAGCAGCTCAAATGGGGGAAACTGCTATCACGCCATTACTGTGTAGCTATGCATCCGAATTTTCAAATGAGACTCAAAATCAGCCAAGACTAAAAAAGGTCTTTTTGTGGGCTGCATTGCATGTATCATCACCGCTTCGGGCCATATTAGGCCCTGATCCCGGAAGTGGCACTGGGGAAGTAAACCCGCATGCCAAGGAGATTTCGACTGTGAGAGTTGAAACAGTTAGCTTTTTGAAAAAATACGCATCCGACCTGCCTCTAGATGAACCAATGGTTGTCACGCAAAACGGTGTACCTGCCTACGTTGTGGAGTCTTACGCAGAGCGTAAACGTCGCGATGAAGCAATTGCCCTTGTGAAATTACTCGCAATCAGTTCCCGCGATTATGCCCAAGACAAACACTGTTCGACTGATGAACTGAAAGCACGCCTGAGCAGGAGGTTTACCAAGCCTGATATGGAGGCTTAAATGACGTCACTATCGGACAGTTACACAGTAGATTTCACCCACACCGCTGAACTAAGCGTCGAAGACCAGATTGAACATCTGGCCATCTATCAAGGCACCGACTCTGCGCTTACACGCGTACTCAGTACGATTGACGTTGCTGCGCAAAAGCTCGCAACCAATCCGAAGGGCTATAAAGTTTGCCCTCAAGCCAGTGAATTAGGCGTCCTGAATTACCGTGAGCTCAACACTGACAGGTTTCGGTTCATCTACGAAATCATGGAAGACGAGTTGCGTGTTGTTGTTCACCTGGTACTGGGTGAGAAACAGAGCGTTGAAGATGCGCTTGTCCGTAACTGTTTGCTGCTACCACTCCGCCCCGAGTAGCACTGATAGTGGGTCAACCCTCCCTGCCCCCTTCAAACTGCATCGCAAGTTTAAGGAGGTGCGTACAACGGCGGTTGCAGGAGCTGAGTGCAACACGGTTATTGAATTGAAGTGGGAGTATCGTGCCGCATCGCGATAGCCTTTTGCATCACCTCACTCATCACTTCGATCGGACATTTGAAATCGAAGCGTTTACGTGGGCGCATATTCAGTTGCAAGGCAATGGCATCCAACTGCTCTTGGCTGTGCCCCGACAAGTCCATCCCTTTGGGTAGGTACTGGCGGATCAGCCCGTTGATATTTTCATTACTGCCGCGCTGCCAAGGGCTGTGCGGGTCGCAGAAGTAAATCGCCACTCCGGTGTTCTGGGTGATCTCGGCATGTCGCGCCATCTCTCGGCCCTGATCGTAGGTCATGCTCCTGCGCATCGCCAGCGGCATGCTATTGAGCGCGGCGCTGAAGCCCTCCATCGCCGAGGTTGCCGTTGCGTCATTCATCTTCACCAGCATCAGGTAGCCACTGGTGCGTTCCACCAACGTGCCTATGGGCGAGGCGTTGGCCTTGCCCTTGCCCTTGATCAAGTCACCTTCCCAATGCTCCGGCATCAGCCGGTCTTCAATCTCCGGCGGGCGCACATGGATGCTGACCATCTCGGGGATCTGGCCGCGCCGATCCACGCCGCCTGAGCGTGGCCGGCGGGCCGTTTTGCCTTGGCGCAGACAGATGATCAGTTCCTTGCGCAGTTCGCCGACCGGCAGAGCATAGATCGCGTTATAGATCGTCTCGCGGCAGACGTAGGCATCTCTAAGGCTGGGAATGTTCATGCTGCGTAGCTTGCCGGCAATCTGCTCGGGAGACAAACGCTCGCGCAGCATATAGGCCACCAACTCGAAGCGTTCGCTCACCGGTAACAGCTTTCGCATCGGTCGACAGGTTTGGCGGCGAGCTTGCATCTGTTGCTGGGCCGCACGGGCCGAGTAACGACCACAGCCCTCTCGATTGCGGCGCAACTCCCGGCTGATGGTCGAGGGATATCGCTCGATCAGCCGAGCAATCCGACGCTGGCTGAGGCCCTGGACATGACCGATTTGAATGGCGGCGCGTTCTTCGACGCTGAGTTCGTGATAGGACATGGGGCAGCACCGTATCGGAAAGGTCAGGTGTTGCACTCAGTTTTCGCGGCCGCCCGTTATTAATCGCATGGAAATACCTATCAGCCAAGGATTTTTAAATGCATAAGCCATCCAGAATGTATATGGCACTGTCTCTTATTACGCTGATCTCTCATTCGGCGTTCAGTGCTGAGACCAAGGAGACATCGCCTTTACCAGCAGCTCGATCTATAGGCGTGATCGAGCCTGTGGCGACTTTCCACGGAGCAATGCCAACCGGGGTAACGGTCAGCGAAACTGGTCGGATTTTTGTTAATTTTCCTCGCTGGGGCGACGAAGTTCCGTACACAGTCGCTGAGTGGCGAAACGGCAAGTCGGTACCTTATCCAAATGCTCAGATTAACCGCCAAGACTATCCCCATCCTTCCGAGCGATTCTTAAGCGTTCAAAGTGTCATTGCTGATGGACAAGGGCGTCTTTGGGTACTTGATACCGCTGCTCCCGAGTTCTCCCGTCCAGTTGCCGGCGGCGCCAAGCTAGTGTCCTGAGCGGTTAATTCAATAACTTATTTTTTATCGCTCCCAGCTTTGCTTTGTTCACAGAGCTAATGATGGATTCAGCCGTCTTGTTCCACTTGAAGGGCTTCGCCGAAAGGTCATTGTGGGCCTCGATAAATTGACGAATAGCCGCTTTCAGTTCGGCCACGCTGGTGAAAACACCCCGATACAGTGCTCGCCTTTCCAGCTGCGCGAACCAGCCTTCCACGGCGTTCAGCCACGAAGCACTGGTCGGCGTGAAGTGCAGCTTGAAACGCGGGTGCTTCTCCAGCCATTGCTTGATGGCAGGTGTTTTGTGCGTCGAGCTATTGTCCAGAATCACATGCAGGTCAAGCTCTGCGGGCGTCGCGCGGTCTATCTGTCGCAGGAAGGCCAGAAACTCTTTGGCCCGATGGCGTTGGGTTATCCGCCCGATAACTTGGCCGGTCAGGATGTCAAAAGCGGTATACAGACTGGCGGTGCCATGGCGTTTGTAATCATGCGTGCGTCGCTCGATCTGACCAGGGCGTAGCGGCAACATCGGTTGTGTGCGATCCAGTGCCTGGATCTGGGTTTTCTCATCAACCGACAGCACGATGGGGTTTAAGGTCGGAAGCGGCCCAAACTTGTCGCACTTGCCAAGCCGTAACGGCGGCATATTTGGCCATCAAGCGCACACTCCAATGCGTCGCCTCACGAGGCACGCACTGGGTGGTCAGGGTAAGAATCTCCTTCATTTTTTGAGTGCTGAGCTTGCGAGGCTGGCCACTTCGAGGCAGGTCGTTCAAGCCCTCAAGACCCGCCTCCAGATAGCGCTTTCGCCATTTGAACACCACCGGCGCTGAGACCTGGAGCTGATGGCTGACGTCTTTGGGCGTTAATCCATCCGCCAATAACAGCAGAATTCTGGCCCGCTGCCCGAGACGTTGTGCCAGCGAGCCCATCCGCGACCAGCCTTGTAGTGTGGCTTGGTCAGATGGCGTTAAAACGAATGGGGCGGCGGGTTTGGCCATGCGCACTACTGCTCAGTGAGGTCGAAGTCTGGTCAGTATATCGACATGTTTTTCGATAATCGAACTAACCGCTCAGGACACTAGCGGCTCCTTGCCTGGCGACAAATTTCGCCCGAGAACGAAAACCTTCCTCTGCGCCCGATCATCAGCACTGGCCGGGTGACATTGCGGCGACGATCGGTGCCGCCCCCCCCCCGAAAAGCTCGTTTTTTACAACGCATACGAGCACTCAAGCACGTTAAGCGTCATTGAATATGAATTGGACCATGTGCTTTTAGCATTTAGCATTTAGCATTTAGCATTTAGCATTTAGCATTTAGCATTTAGCATTTAGCATTTAGCATTTAGCA
>NZ_JCBCUZ010000029.1:0-65327 GCF_059862735.1 Pseudomonas sp. MF06569
GGGCGGGTATCCCGGCTTTTTTCACCAAGACCGGTTACGGCACGCTGGTGGCTGAAGGCAAGGAAACCCGTGAGTTCGATGGCGAGTGGTACGTCATGGAGCGTTCGTTGCGCGCCGATGTAGCCTTGGTCAAGGCCTGGAAAGCCGACAAGTCCGGCAATCTGCTGTTCAACAAAACTGCACGTAACTTCAACCCGTTGGCAGCAATGGCGGCCAAGGTGTGTGTGGTGGAAGTGGAAGAAATCGTTGAAATCGGCGAGATCGAGCCTGATCAAGTTCATTTGCCCGGGATTTACGTGCAGCGGCTGGTGCTCAACGCCACTCCGGAAAAACGTATCGAACATCGCACTGTGCGGAGCGCCTGATCATGGCCTGGACTCGTGAAGAAATGGCGCAGCGCGCCTCCCAAGAACTGCAGGACGGCTTTTACGTCAATCTGGGTATCGGTTTGCCTACGCTGGTGGCCAACTATATTCCCGAGGGGATGGACGTATGGTTGCAAAGTGAGAACGGTCTGCTGGGCATAGGGCCGTTTCCCGCCGACGATGAAGTCGATGCCGACCTGATCAACGCGGGCAAGCAAACCATTACGACCTTGCCGGGCAGCAGCTTCTTCAACAGCGCTGATTCGTTCGCAATGATTCGCGGCGGCCATATCAATCTGTCGATTCTGGGGGCGATGCAAGTCTCCGAGAAAGGCGACCTGGCCAACTGGATGATCCCCGGGAAGATGGTCAAGGGCATGGGCGGTGCTATGGATCTGGTGGCCGGAGTCAAACGGGTGGTGGTGCTGATGGAGCACACAGCCAAGGGCGGCACCCATAAACTGCTCAAGCAGTGCGACTTGCCGTTGACTGGCGTGGGTGTGGTTGACCGGATCATTACCGATTTGGCCGTGCTGGATGTGACCGGGCAGGGGCTCAAGCTGGTCGAGCTGGCAGCGGGCGTCAGTCTTGAAGAGCTGAAAGCGGCCACCGGCTGCGAAATCAACGCTTGAATCTGTGGGTGCGGGCTTGCTCGCGATGCCCGCGCCGCGGTTTAACTGTCAAACCGCAGTGATGCCATCGCGAGCAAGCCCGCTCCCACAAAAGTTTGATGCCGCAAAACGCAAAAAGCCCCTCGCGGGGCTTTTTACTTAAGCGTGAATCAGCGTTCCAGGTCGGCGATCTTGCCTGGGGTGCCATCCCACTCGGCCGCGTCCGGCAGAGGGTCTTTGCGTTCAGTGATGTTGGGCCAGATTTCAGCCAGCTCGACATTCAACTGAATAAAATTCTCCATGCCAGCAGGCACTTCATCTTCAGAGAAGATCGCCTGTGCAGGGCATTCAGGCTCACAAAGCGCGCAGTCAATGCACTCATCCGGGTGAATCACCAGGAAGTTCGGGCCTTCGTAAAAGCAGTCCACCGGACAGACTTCTACGCAGTCGGTGTACTTGCACTTGATGCAGTTGTCGGTGACGACGAAGGTCATTTCTAATTCTCTCCTCAGGCGGCGGCAGCGAAGCCCTTCCAGAACGGGTTCGCCGGGTTCGGGAGTGATATCTACAGACCAGGCTAAAAGGTCAGTAGCATCCCGAACCGCGCGCGATTCTAGCAGCTTTTAAAGGCGTGTCTTTAATGTGTAGAGCAAATCAAGTGCTTTACGCGGCGTAATGTTGTCCAGATCCAGCCTGGAAAGGTCATCCAGTACCGGGTGAGGGAGGCTGGCAAACAGGTCGCTTTGCTGCGGTGCCGACTTTTTGCCAGGGGTCGCCGGGGGTACTTCGTGGGGCAGACTGGTGGTCTCCAGGCGGCTCAAATGCTCGCGGGCACGGGTGATGACATTGGCTGGAACACCCGCAAGCTGTGCCACTGCCAAGCCATAACTCTGGCTCGCAGGGCCAGGCAACACATGGTGCAGGAACACAATGCGTTCGTTGTGCTCGGTTGCGCTCAAGTGCACGTTGGCGACCAGCGGTTCGTTCTCGGGCAGTACCGTCAACTCGAAGTAATGGGTGGCGAACAAGGTGTAGGCCCGTAATTGGGCGAGACGTTCTGCCGCAGCCCACGCCAGCGACAAGCCGTCGAAGGTGCTGGTGCCGCGACCGACTTCATCCATCAGCACCAGGCTGCGGTCGGTGGCGTTGTGCAAGATGTTGGCGGTTTCGCTCATCTCGACCATAAAGGTCGAACGGCCGCCCGCCAGGTCATCGCTGGAGCCGATCCGGGTGAAGATACGGTCAACCAGCGACAGCTCGCAGCTGGCTGCCGGAACAAAACTGCCGATGTGGGCCAGCAGGACAATCAATGCGGTCTGGCGCATGTAGGTCGATTTACCGCCCATGTTCGGGCCGGTGATGACCAGCATGCGCGTGTTGTCATCCAGCGCCAGATCATTCGCCACAAATGGGGTGGTCAGTACTTGCTCGACCACCGGGTGACGACCCTGGCTGATGCGCATGCACGGCTCGTCCACAAAGCGCGGGCAGTTCAAGTCCAGGTTCAGTGCACGCTCGGCCAGGTTGCTCAGCACATCCAGCTCGGCCAGTGCGGCGGCGGTGTCTTGCAGCGGTGCAAGGTGGCTGATCATTTCTTCGAGCAGTGCTTCGTAGAGCATCTTCTCGCGGGCCAGGGCCCGACTTTTGGCCGACAGGGCCTTGTCTTCGAAGGCTTTGAGCTCCGGGGTGATAAAGCGTTCGGCGCCCTTGAGCGTTTGGCGGCGGATGTAATCAGCCGGTGCCTGCTCGGCCTGCTTGCTTGGCAACTCGATAAAGTAGCCGTGTACCCGGTTGTAACCGACCTTGAGGTTGGCCAGGCCGGTGCGGGCTTTTTCCCTGGCTTCCAGATCAATCAGAAACTGCCCGGCGTTTTCGCTCAGTGACTGCAGCTCATCGAGCTCGGCGTCGTAACCGGTTTTCAATACACCGCCATCGCGGATCACGGCTGGCGGATTGTCGTTGATTGCTTTTTCCAGCAGGGCTCCCAACTCGGGGTAGGTGCTGGTAGTCGTGGCCAGTTGTTGCAGATGCGGCGCTTCGAGTCCGATCATTGCATCTTGCAGTTCAGGCAATGCGTTCAAGGCATCGCGCAGGCGTGCCAGATCGCGGGGGCGAGCATTGCGCAGGCCGATACGGGCCAGAATACGCTCCAGATCGCCGATTTCCTTGAGCTGTGGCTGCAGCTTTTCGAAGCGATAGCCGTCCAGCAAGCAGGTGATCGATGACTGGCGAGCCAGCAGCACGTTGAGGTCGCGCAACGGACGGTTCAGCCAGCGGGTCAGCAAGCGGCTGCCCATCGAGGTCTGGCAGCGGTCGACCACCGACTGCAAGGTGTTGTCGCGTCCGCCCGCGAGGTTGGTGTCCAGCTCCAGATTGCGTCGGCTGGCGCCGTCCAGTACGACGGTGTCGTCCAGGCGCTCATGGCGCAGGCTGCGCAAGTGGGGCAGGGCCGTGCGCTGGGTTTCCTTGGCGTAGCTGAGCAGGCAACCTGCGGCGCCAATGGCCAGGGTCAGGTTTTCGCAGCCAAAGCCTTTAAGGTCTTGGGTCGAAAACTGCTGGCACAGACTTTTCAGGGCCGAGTCGCGTTCAAAATCCCACGGCGCGCGGCGACGAACCCCACGACGTTTTTCGGCCGGCAGGCCTTGTGGCCAGTCATCGGGAATCATCAGCTCGACCGGGTTGATGCGCTCAAGCTCTGCCAGCAGGTTTTCCCAGCCCTTGATCTCCAGTACCGAGAAGTTACCGCTGGTGATGTCCAGAACGGCGAGGCCAAACAAGCGCTCATCGCCGAGCACGGCGGCAATCAGGTTGTCGCGGCGCTCATCCATCAGTGCCTCATCACTGACCGTCCCCGGCGTGATGATACGCACGACCTGACGATCAACCGGCCCCTTGCTGGTGGCCGGGTCGCCGACCTGCTCACAAATCACCACCGACTCGCCAAGCTTGACCAGCTTGGCCAGATAGCCTTCAGCTGCATGGTAAGGAATCCCGCACATCGGGATCGCCTGACCTGCAGACTGACCACGTGCCGTGAGTGTGATATCCAGCAATTTGGCGGCTTTCTTCGCGTCTTCGTAGAAGATTTCGTAGAAATCGCCCATGCGATAGAACATCAGCTGATCAGGGTGCTGATTCTTCAGGCGCCAGTACTGCTGCATCATCGGCGTGTGGCTGGACAGGTCGGAAGTATTTTTACTCATCAGGGCTTAGGCGGATTCGTTCAGAAGTGGGGGAAAGGCAGGCCGTGGCCTGAGGTTTTCGCAATGGGCGCAAGGTTAACATGTCAGCCCCTTGCATCTACAGGTGCGCAAGGAGGGGCGCTTGCGCGTGGCTATAAATAGAAGAAATAGCATTTGCCATCAATAAACACGGCCAGCACTATTGCCGTCATGTCCAAACGAACTGTTTCAACCGTCCTTAAAGAGCTGCTTGCCCGGCACGGAATCAGCGCGATGGCGCTGCACCGTAGCACTGGGGTGCCGCAGCCCACGTTGTCACGTATTTTGAGCGGTAAAATTGTCGATCCTTCCGACAGACATATCTCCAAAATCGCCGAGTATTTCCACATCAGCACCGATCGTCTGCGTGGCCGGGATGACCCCTGTACGTTTGCCGCGTCAGAAGCCGGCTTGCATCACCCTGAGCTGCGCGATATTTGCCTGTGGGACGACGATACCCCGGTGGCGGACGATGAAGTGTCCATTCCGTTTTTGCGCCAGGTCGAACTGGCAGCGGGCTCCGGGCGTTTTGCCATTGAAGAGAGCGAGCGCGCCAGGCTGCGTTTCGGCAAACGCAGCCTGCGTCATAACGGTGTGGAATTCGATCAGGCCAAATGCGTGACCGTGCGCGGTGACAGCATGCTGCCCGTTCTGCGCGATGGCGCTACGGTCGGGGTCAATGCTGGCAAGCGTACGCTGGAGGAAGTCATTGATGGCGACCTCTATGCGGTCAATCACAATGGTCAGTTGCGGGTCAAACAACTGTATCGCCTGGCGGGAGGGCTCCGTTTGCGCAGCTTCAATCGCGATGAGTTCCCCGATGAGGATTACGCCTACAACGTTATGGAGGATGAGCAGTTGGTGATCCTCGGGCATGTATTCTGGTGGGGCATGTACGCACGCTAACCCTCGTATTTAAGAAGCAACCCACAAGTTAGTGGGTTTTTTTTCGTCATCAAAAAGACCATTCACGCCGTAATTGTTAGCTTTTTCCGGCTTGCTGAAATCATCCGGATAAATATATGCACTGGTGCATTGACTGTATATCCATACATGCATAGTCTTTGCTGCATGGCGGTCCACGATGTAACTCAAGCAGGGATGTGGCGTAACAGAGGGCGCCCGCTGTACAGCCCGAGCCAGAAATTGGCGCTTATCAATAAGGACACAGGAGTGATGACATGATTAATGAGCCGCAGGTTTTGCTGGAAATGCCGGTTTTACTGGTCATCCTTCTTGCCTTGGTGGGCGGTGTTTTTGGTGAGATGTGGCGGGCGGACAAGGACGGAGCAAGCGGATGGTTGCTGTTGCGGCGCCTGGCGCTGCGTTCGGGGGCATGCATGGTGTGCGGTGTGTCGACCTTCATGCTGCTGTACTCGGCAGGGATGTCGATTCTGGCGGCCGGTGCACTGGGGTGCCTGACCGCGCTGGCCGGTGCGGATGCGGCCATCAGCCTGTACCAGCGCTGGGCCGCCAGGCGGCTTGGGGTCGATGGTTCGGCTGGCGACTCGCGGATCGAGCCATAGCAGACGCTATTTTGGTGTAGGTTATGGCGCAGACGCGCCCATCAGGAGAGGACCGTGGACCGAATATCTCAACTTGCGACTGAACTTGGGCTGCTGTTACAGGCTCTTAATGCCCAGGTGACGACCGCCGAATCCTGCACCGGCGGCGGCATCGCTGAAGCCATCACCCGCATCGCTGGCAGCTCCGCCTGGTTTGAGGCGGGATTCGTCACCTACTCCAACCAGCAAAAAACCAGGCAACTGAATGTCCCCGAGCCTTTGTTCACTCAGGTGGGAGCGGTCAGTCGCGAGGTGGTTGAGGCGATGGTGCGTGGTGCGCAGGTGCAAAGCGGGGCTCGATTTGCCGTCGCCGTGAGTGGCGTTGCCGGCCCGGGTGGCGGTTCGCCAGAGAAGCCGGTCGGCACCGTCTGGCTGGCGTGGGGCGATGGTGATCAGGTGACGACCGAGCGCAGGCACTTCCCCGGTGACCGTGATGAGGTGCGCCAGCAAACGGTGATTGCCGCTCTGGAAGGCTTAATACGCCGAACGGTACGAGAAATAAAAAATGAGGGGTAGGCGATCGTTTAACCCTGTGGAATAATACTGGCTACTTATACAGTTATCGGCCGTCGGGCCTTATTGATTACGAGAGGACTTTAATGGACGACAACAAGAAGAAAGCCTTGGCTGCGGCCCTGGGTCAGATCGAACGTCAATTCGGCAAGGGTGCCGTGATGCTGATGGGCGACCAGGAGCGTCAGGCAGTTCCGGCGATCTCCACGGGCTCCCTGGGTCTGGATATCGCACTGGGCATTGGCGGCTTGCCAAAAGGCCGTATTGTTGAAATCTACGGTCCAGAGTCGTCGGGTAAAACCACGCTTACCCTGTCCGTGATTGCACAGGCGCAAAAAGCGGGTGCAACGTGCGCTTTCGTCGACGCAGAGCACGCCCTTGACCCTGAGTACGCTGCCAAACTGGGCGTAAACGTTGATGACCTGCTGGTTTCCCAGCCTGACACCGGCGAACAGGCACTGGAAATCACCGACATGCTGGTGCGTTCCAATGCGGTTGACGTGATCATCATCGACTCCGTTGCTGCACTGACGCCAAAAGCTGAAATCGAAGGCGACATGGGCGATACCCACGTTGGCCTGCAAGCCCGTCTGATGTCCCAGGCGCTGCGTAAAATCACCGGTAACATCAAGAACGCCAACTGCCTGGTTATCTTCATCAACCAGATCCGCATGAAAATCGGCGTGATGTTCGGCAGCCCGGAAACCACTACCGGTGGTAACGCGCTGAAGTTCTACGCTTCGGTACGCCTGGATATCCGTCGCACCGGCGCCGTGAAAGAAGGCGATGTGGTAGTAGGCAGCGAAACCCGCGTCAAAGTGGTCAAGAACAAGGTGGCACCGCCATTCCGTCAGGCCGAGTTCCAGATCCTGTACGGCAAGGGCATCTACCTGAACGGTGAGATGATTGACCTGGGCGTGTTGCATGGCTTCGTTGAAAAAGCCGGTGCCTGGTACAGCTACAACGGCAGCAAGATTGGTCAGGGCAAGGCCAACTCCGCCAAGTTCCTGGACGACAACCCTGATATCAAGGATGCGTTGGAGAAGCAGCTGCGTGAGAAGTTGCTGGGGCCAAAGACCGACGCTGAGCTGGCAGAAATGAAAGTCATGCCAAAACTGAGCAAGGCTGCCAAAGAAGCTGCAGCACTGGCTGAAGCTGAAGAAATGGAAAACGCTACCGACAGCGATAACTGATAGACATCATGATCGCCGTTCTGGATACCCCCGTCGCAGTGCGACGGACTGCAATGGACCTGCTCGCGCGACGCGAGCACGGTCGAGTCGAGCTGACGCGCAAGCTGCGTCAGCGCGGGGCTTGCCCCGACATGATTGACGCCGCCCTTGACCGTCTGACGGAAGAGGGGCTGTTGTCCGAGTCTCGTTATCTCGAGAGCTATATCAACTACCGTGCCGGTTCAGGTTATGGCCCTTTGCGAATTCGCGAAGAGCTTAGCCAGCGTGGCCTGGTGCGTGGGGATATCGAGGAGGCGTTGCGAGAGTGTGGTTTCAACTGGCAAGAGCAGCTGGAAGATACCTGGCGCCGCAAGTTTTCCGGTCAGTTGCCTGTCGATGCGAAGGAACGTGCCCGCCAAGGGCGCTTTTTAAGCTACCGAGGGTATCCGCTTGAAATGATCGGCCGCTTGTTGAGCGGCCGAGAGTTTGAAGACTGACAGCCGCTGTGGGAGCGAGCCTGCTCGCTCCCACAGGGTGTATTTTCAGTCCGCTACGGATGCGGGCTGTGAGGACGTAATCGAACGGTCAACTGTCTCCCAGTTTTGCGGCAGGTTGATAAAATCGACCAGTTCGCGCAACCGCCCCTGATTGCGCCCGCTAAATGCAAAGCCCAGGCAGGTAAGGTGGTTGAACTTGGGGTCTTCATGCTCAAAGCTGCAATATCCCTGTTGATGGAAACCATCACTCAAGCAAATATCGGCAAAGTCTTTCTGTATCGCCTTGAGCGCCAACGCGCTGAGAGGTCGCTTCATGCGGATGACAAAGGTCTTGTTCAACCATCGGCTTGAATGAAAGTTGTTGTAGAACTGGTTGATTTCAGCAAGCGCCTCTTCAGCGCTATGTACCAGGCGCATCAACTTCAAATCGTTGGGCAGAATGTACTGGTGGGCCTCCAGTTGGTTGTGAATGAAGTCCAGCGCCCCCTGCCAAAACGAACCGCCTGGCACATCCAGCAAAACTACCGGTACCAGCGGGGTCTTGCCGGTCTGCATCAGTGTCAGCACTTCCAGCACTTCATCCAGCGTGCCAAAGCCGCCCGGGCACATCACCAGAGCATCTGCTTCCTTGGTGAAAAACAGTTTGCGGGTAAAGAAAAAGTGAAACGCCAGCACATTGGGAGTGCCGTTGATGGTGGGGTTGGCCCGTTGCTCGAAGGGCAGGGTGATGTTGAAACCCAGGCTATGGGCCAGGCCTGCACCTTCATGGGCTGCGGCCATGATGCCCGCACCGCCGCCGGTAATGACCATGATGTCGGACTTGGCCAGCACGCTGCCCATTTCCCGGGCCAGCGCATAGAGCGGGTGTTCGATAGGGGTTCTGGCCGAGCCGAAGACCGTGACTTTGCGTCGCCCCTTGAACTGCTCCAGAGTTCGAAAGGTTTTTTCGAGCTCGCGGATGGCTTGAAGGGTGATTTTGGCATTCCAGCGATCAAGATCGTCGTGGGCCATGCGCAATACGGTCAGCAACATTTCTCGGTAAAGCGCCCGGTTCGGGCTATCGGGGGCGACCCGTTGCAGTTGCTCGTCGACTTCATGAGCAAGATCCAGCCCCTGTTCCTGGAAGTGCAGCGTCAGGGTGTCATTGGATTGATCAGGCATGTATTTCTCCTTCTACACAACATCCTTGAAGGCGGCGCAGGTGGGCAGCCGCAGAGACACAGAGTGTCAACCATGATGGTTCGATGATGGTCCCGGGATGTCTTGGCTGGCAATAGCTAATTGCCTGACCTACATGGAGTTTGGTGCGAGGAGGTCATGCGGGGGAACGTAGTGTCGAGGCCTGTGGCAGGCTCATGCGCCGTACCGGGAGGTACGGCGTGTCAGCGAGGTTACTTTTTGCGCTGGCAGTTTTCAGCCCGGAAATCCTGGATCAGGACCGGACTGTTGGTTTTGTATTCCTTGAAGCTGTAGCGCAGCGTCGCACCTTGAGCCATCAGGGTGCGGAAACCTGCGTTGCTGCAAACACTGCGACCCAGTTGCGGGACTGTTTCTTCAGGATTGGAGCGCATCTGGGCGGACAATGTAGGGCTGGCCTCCAGATTGTTGATCAAAACAGTGCCGTCTACCGTAAAGCCTTTGTCCAACAGGTCCGCATTGATAGCCCGTGGTTTGCCTTCATTGCTTTTCGCGGCAACCTTGAGCAGGGTTTTGTTCAACTCAAAATCCTTGAGAGAAGCCGCTTGGGCAGCCAGAGGCAGTGCAAGCATAAGAGCGACGGTCGGAATGATATGGCGCAGCATGAAACTCTCCTGATTTCAGTGACGCAGGCTTAGACCGGCCACATATCTGTGCGTTCAGTGGCGCAGGAGTATAGGTCAGCATGAGTTGGCAGGAAATGCCAAAGGTCATGGATTCGCGCCCTGTTACTGCGCCTCTGTTAAACTTGCCGCCTTTCTCTTGTGAATCCGTTGGTGTGCCAATTCTGGCAAATGGACGGTTGGCGCCTTTAAGTAAAAATCCATGACCCTGACGACCTTTCCCCCGAATTCTGTAGCCCGTTTACGAGACGAGCGCGAAGAGGAGAGCACCAAGCCTTACCTGGCGCGTGGCTCACGTGCCCCGCGTTGCCATACCTGTCGCGTGATTGAAAGCCACTGCCTGTGCAACTGGCGGCCAAAGGTCAGCACGCGCTCGGGTGTGTGTTTGGTCATGACTAAAAAGGAAGTGTTCAAACCCAGCAATACAGGTTGGTTGATTGCGGACGTAGTCAGCGACAACTTTGCCTTTATCTGGTCGCGAACCGAGACCGACGAAGCGCTGCTGGCATTGCTGTCCGATCCGCAGTGGCAGCCTTATCTGGTGTTTCCCGGTGAGTACGTCGCCCCTGAGCGGGTAACGCACACGGTGGACCTGGACAGCAGCAAGCGCCCGCTGTTTATCCTGCTGGATGCAACCTGGACCGAGGCCCGCAAGATCTTTCGTAAAAGCCCGTATTTCGATGCCTTGCCTATTTTGAGCCTGCTGCCTGAAAGGCTGTCGCGCTACCGGCTGCGGCGCTCCACACGAAGTGAGCATCTGTGTACCGCAGAAGTGGCCAGTTTATGCCTTGAGCTGGCCGGCGATACCGAGGCTTCAAGTGCGCTGGATGCCTATTTCGATGTGTTCAGCCAGCATTACCTGGACGCGAAAAACCAGCTGCCGATGAATGAATCCAGCGTCGCACACCAGGAACTGGGCGTTTTTGTAAAAGACCTTCCCCGGAATCGGGCTCAATAGACTAAAGAAGTAGCGCTACACTTTTCCGGCAGATGCAAGCGAGTGCCATTGTTCGTATTTGGATGATGGCGCCGTGATAGCTTCCTCTTGGACCCAGGCGTCAGGTTTTCAACTTGACCACCCCCGTTTCGCTGGGCATGCTTGGCGCCGATTCGGCTGCAGTAGCTGCTAAAACACTTATATTTGCCGACGTTTAGCGTAAATCGCGCCCTTTGACCCCTAGTCTTTGAGCTATTGCTCGAGTTGCCTTAGCGAGTGCTGGAATTCATCAGGGCTCGCCTGAAAAACAGGATCATTTAAAAAATGGCCACATACGAAATCCTGATTGCCGACGACCATCCGCTGTTTCGCAGTGCCTTGCACCAGGCTGTGAGCATTGGGCTGGGCTCTGATGTTCGCCTGGTTGAGGTTGCCAGTATTGCTGAGCTTGAAACACAGCTGGCAATCAAGGCCGATTGGGATCTGGTGCTGCTCGACTTGAACATGCCGGGCGCTTACGGTTTCTCCGGGCTGGTGTTGTTGCGTGGTCAATACCCGCAGATCCCGGTAGTGATGGTTTCAGCTCAGGAAGAAGCCTCGATCATGGTGCGGTCGCGGGAATTTGGCGCCAGTGGTTTTATCCCAAAATCCAGCTCGCTGGATGAGATTCAAAAAGCCGTGCGCGCGGTGCTGGATGGTGATGTGAGCTGGCCGCCCCAGGCGTTTGAAGAAGTTCAGGTGTCGGCTGAGGCCAAGGCCGCCAGCGAAGGCCTGGCCAGCTTGACTCCACAGCAGTTCCGGGTGCTGACCATGGTGTGTGAAGGTTTGTTGAACAAACAGATCGCCTATGAGCTGAGCGTTTCCGAAGCAACCATCAAGGCCCACGTGACCGCGATTTTCCGCAAGCTGGGAGTTCGCACACGAACCCAGGCCGCGCTACTCTTGCAGCAACTTGAATCAATTTAGAGCCATTAACCTGCGAGCCTTCACGCTTTTTTGACGAGGCGTGAACTAGCGTCCCTTTCTCATTTTTTTGCGCAGTTGCCTATCTATGTCGCCTTTCAAGGGTAAAACCGGATTTAAACGGATTTTGAATGCCAGCGGTTACTCGCTGGACGGTATGCGCGCAGCCTTTACAGGCGAGGCGGCTTTTCGCCAGTTAGTGCTGCTGAACGTGATATTGATCCCGCTGAGCTTCCTGCTGAATGTGAGCCGGGTAGAGCGGGCCTTGCTGATCGCGGTATGCCTGTTGGCATTGATTGTGGAATTGTTGAATTCGGCGATTGAGGCAGTGGTTGACCGTATCTCCCTCGACTTGCACCCATTGTCGAAAAATGCCAAGGACATGGGCAGCGCCGCCCAGTTTGTGGTGCTGACCATGATTGCCGTGGTATGGGCGGTCATTCTGCTTTAAGCGATGGTCGGTAATACGATCTCGTCGCTGCGCTGAACCCCTGCGGTGAAGGCGCGGCACAGTTCCAGAAACTCGCGCATGGCAGACGTCTGATACTTCTTTTTGTGCCAGATAAAGAAAAACTGTCGGGCCAGATCCAGGTCGGGTGTTTCCACGGCGACCAGGCTGCCGCGGCGAAAAGCGTCGCGCAACGCCAGGCGTGAGATGCATCCAATGCCCAGTCCCGACTCCACCGCCCGTTTGATCGCTTCAGTGTGCTCCAGCTCCAGGCGAATATTGAGCGCAGTTTGGTGATGGCGCATGGCCTGATCGAACGTCAGGCGGGTGCCGGAGCCCTGCTCGCGCAAAATCCACGCTTCACGGGTCAACTCTTCCAGTGTGGCGTGACCACGAATCGCCAGCGGATGCTGCGGAGCGCAGAAAACCACCAGTTCATCCTCTACCCAGCTCTGGACTTCGATGTCCGGATGAGCGCAATCGCCTTCGATCAGACCCAGGTCAATTTCGTAATGGGCGACTTGTTGCACGATATGGGCTGTATTTTGAACCACCAGCTTGACCTGACTTTCAGGGTGCGCCTGCATGAAGCTGCCTATCAGCAGGGTCGCCAGATAGTTGCCGATGGTCAGTGTGGCGCCCACGGTCAATGAGCCAAAGCCGGATTTGCCGTTGAGCAGGTCTTCGATTTCCTTGGCCTGATCCAGCAGGGCGACGGCCTGAGGCAGCAGTTGGCGGCCCAGAGCATTAAGGCTTAAACGCTTGCCCGCACGATCGAACAGCTGGCAGCTGGTTTGGCGCTCCAGCTCGGTAATCGAGGTACTGGCAGCAGATTGTGAAAGGGCCAACAAACCAGCAGCGCGAGACACGCTCTCTTGTTGGGCGACGGCAACGAACACCTGGAGTTGTCTGAGAGTAAATCGCATATCGATATAACCGATAACCCTTATCTTGATAATTCAGTTAACAGATATTGTCGCCGCCATTAGAATGCTGTGCAATCGCGCCCATAGTCAGCGCAGGCGAAATTAGGAGCCCCGTACATGAGCAACATGAACCACGAACGTGTCCTCAGTGTTCATCACTGGAACGACACCCTGTTCAGCTTCAAGTGCACCCGCGACCCGGGTCTGCGCTTCGAGAACGGTCAGTTCGTGATGATCGGCCTGCAACAGCCCAACGGCCGTCCGCTTATGCGTGCCTACTCGATCGCCAGCCCGAACTGGGAAGAGCATCTGGAGTTCTTCAGCATCAAGGTGCCGGATGGCCCGCTGACTTCCCAGTTGCAACACTTGAAGGAAGGCGACGAGATCATCATCAGCAAAAAACCTACGGGTACGCTGGTGCTGGACGACTTGAAGCCGGGCAAGCATCTGTACCTGCTCAGCACCGGTACTGGCTTGGCGCCATTTATGAGCGTCATCCAGGACCCGGAAACCTACGAGCGTTTCGAAAAAGTGATCCTGTGCCACGGCGTGCGTTACGTCAATGAAGTCGCCTACCGCGAGTTCATCACCGAGCACCTGCCACAGAACGAGTTCTTCGGCGAAGCGCTGCGTGAAAAGCTGATCTACTACCCAACCGTGACCCGCGAGCCGTTCGAGAACGAAGGCCGTCTGACCGATCTGATGCGCAGCGGCAAACTGTTCAGCGACATCGGTCTGCCTCCAATCAACCCGCAGGACGACCGTGCCATGTTGTGCGGCAGCCCGAGCATGCTCGACGAAACCAGCGAAGTGCTGAACAGCTTCGGCCTGAAAGTTTCGCCACGTATGCGTGAGCCGGGTGACTATCTGATCGAGCGCGCCTTCGTCGAGAAGTAAACCGCACCGATCAAAAAAATGTGGGAGCGGGCTTGCTCGCGATATCGGTCTTTCAGACACCTGTGCGGTGACTGGAACTCCACAATCGCGAGCAAGCCCGCTCCCACATTGCGTTTCAGATCACTGCTTGGGAATTACCTCAAGCACCCGGATCGTGCCGGGTTCAGGGTAATGCCAGCGTACGTCCAGATCCCAGAACTGCGCGCCGTACTCTCGTTCGGGGGTGGGCGTCTGGTAGGCCGGGCGCGGGTCTTGCGCCAGGCATTGCTCAATCAGTGCCACCAGCGGCTCCTGGAGGCGTAGAGCCTGTGTATGAGCCTGTTGCAGGGCCGTATCGGCCCACGCCACGGGAATCAACATCGGTGCCGCGCTGGCCATGCCATTGCTGGCATCGGCAATGATGTCCGCGTAAGGCACATAGGGTTTGATATCGAGAATCGGCGTGCCGTCGAGCAGGTCGATTCCTGAGATCCACAGGCGATTGGCTTCAACCTTGTCCAGCTTGACCACAGACTGGCCGATGCCATTCGGGCGGTGGGTGGCGCGGGTTGCAAACACGCCCATCGACTTGTTACCGCCCAGCCGTGGCGGGCGTACTTTTAGCCGGGGTTTGTCTTCGAGCGCTTGATGGAACACGAACAAAAGCCAGACATGACTGACCTGCTCCAGCCCTTGTACCGCATCGCCCTGATCGAAAGGCGCGACCAGTTCCAGCACGCCACGGGCGGCCGGAGCCAGTTGCGGCTGACGGGGGATCGCGAACTTCTCCTTGAAGCAGGAGTGCACAAATCCGATGGGGGAGACGGTATAGGTCATGGAGGATGTCGGGCTGGTGGGTCAGGTCAGGTTCTTGTGGGAGCGGGCTTGCTCGCGATAGCAACGCCCCAGTGGTTCAGATGGACCGAGGCGTCTGAATCGCGAGCAAGCCCGTTCCCACAGGAGGTGTGTTTTCAGTCGCGAACGCGCAGGGTCAGGCCTTTCAGGAAGTT
Organism: Pseudomonas sp. MF06569; assembly: GCF_059862735.1. Classification (NCBI taxonomy): domain Bacteria; kingdom Pseudomonadati; phylum Pseudomonadota; class Gammaproteobacteria; order Pseudomonadales; family Pseudomonadaceae; genus Pseudomonas; species Pseudomonas sp. MF06569. The sequence goes on from NZ_JCBCUZ010000029.1 coordinate 14,925, forward strand.
GCGCAGCAACTGGTCGCCACAGGTGCGGTAGTTGGTGTGGCCGAACTTGCGGAACAAGGCGCTCAGCTCAGGCTTGGATACCGGAAAACCAGCAGCCTTGAGGATGGCGTGCATGTCGTCTTCCTTGAGTTCGAAGGCCACGCGCAGTTTTTTCAGGATGATGTTGTTGGTCACCGGCAGCTCAACAGGCATCGGTGCACGGCTTTCGTCCTTGCCGCGCTTGAAGATCACCAGGCCATCAAGAAAGTGCGCCATCACGTCGTCAGGGCAACGAACAAAACCTTCTTCTTCGTCTTTTTTCAGGTAGGTCAGTACGTCTTCCTTGGTGACTTCAAGACCACCAAGCTTGATGATTTCGACAACCTTGTTGTCGCTGATGTCGAGCATGTAGCGCACGCTACGCAGTACGTCGTTATGAATCATGTGGGTAATCCTGATATTCAGCAGTGAGCACCGCAGGCATTGCTGCGGTGTCGAAATGTTCGGTGTGGGGCTTAGAACTTTTCTTTGGCGCTCATGTAGCGCCATTGGCCAACGGGCAATTTACCCATCGACACGCCACCAATACGGATCCGGCGGATAGAGATGACCGTCAGGCCGACGGCCTGGCAGAAGAGTGCAATGACCCCCGGCTGCGGATTTTTCATCGCAAAGCGCAGGCGGTTTTCACTCTGCCAGCTGGCCTTGACCGCAGGCAGCTCGCGACCCTTGTAGGTCATGCCGTGATTGAGGCGGTTCAAACCGTGGGGTGCCATCTCGCCAGAGACTTCAACCACGTACTCCTGCTCGATCTTGTTGGCATCGGCCGTCAGCTTGCGCACGATTTTCCAGTCTTGAGTAAACACCAGCAGGCCGCTGGCGTTGGCTTGCAGCTCGTTGCCAACGCTCAGGCGCAGGAAGTGGCCTTTTAGCGGGCGCTTGCCGAAACGGTGCTCCTCGCTCAGGGTTTCAGGGCCGATCAACGCCAGGGCGCTGTCAGTGTCCAGGCCCGCCGGGGCGTTCAACAAGATGGTCACCGGCTCTGGCGCAGTAGCCTTGGCCTCTGGGTCCAGCTCGACTTTTTGGTTGTCGACCTTGAATTGCGGCTCGTCGATGACTTCGCCATCTACCGTGACCCAGCCACCTTCAATGAACAGTTCGGCCTCACGGCGGGAGCAGCCGACGAGTTCGATGAGGCGTTTGGAGAGACGTATCGGTTCAGACATGACAGGGGCCGTATAGGAATTGGGCGGCTATTGTACCCGCCTGGCGCCGGTTAAGCCCGGCAACATTTGCCTTATGCACGTGCTGGGCGTTTATACCGCAGGTGCAGCAATGGATAAGGTTGGCCCAGGCCGTCTTTTTCGCAGCGCCCGGTGACCTCAAAACCTTGCTTGAGGTAGAAGCCAATGGCTTGCGGGTTCTGCTCGTTGACGTCGAGGCGCTCGGCATTCAGTTCGTTGATGGCGAACATCAGCAGGCACCTGCCTATGCCTTGTCCCCGGTAATCGGGGTGGATAAACAGCATTTCCACCTTGCCTCCCGCTACGCCCGCAAAGCCGGTTATGCGTTTGCTGACGGGATCCTTGCAACAGATCAGCATCACGGCATCCAGATATTGATCTTTGACCAGACCCCGTAACAGTTGGATATAGCTGTCAGGCAAAAAGTCGTGGGTAGCCCGTACCGATGCTTCCCACACGTCGGTCAGTTCTTCGAAGTCCGTAAGGCGTGGCGTATGAATAACCCATTGTTGTTGCATCAAGCGTGTCTCCTGACACAGGTAGGGATAGCAATGGATTAACGATAGCCGTAAAAAAAGCCCTGGCGCGAGAGCGGCAGGGCTTTTTGAGGGGCAGTCGCGGTTTAGATCACTTCAGCCCACAAGTCATACTCATCGGCGTCGGTGACGCGACACATGATCTTGTCACCCGGCTTGATGTCTTTTTCGGTAGCGATAAACACGTTGCCGTCGATTTCCGGTGCGTCGAAGAAGCAGCGGCCAACAGCGCCTTGCTCATCAACTTCGTCGATCAGGACTTCGATTTCCTTGCCGATTTTCATCTGCAGGCGTGCGGCGCTGATGGCCTGTTGGTGGGCCATGAAGCGGTCCCAGCGATCCTGCTTGACGTCGTCCGGCACGATGGCCGCGTCCAGCAGGTTGGCGGGGGCGCCTTCTACTGGCGAGTACTGGAAGCAACCCACGCGATCCAGTTGCGCTTCGGTCAGCCAGTCGAGCAGGTACTGGAAGTCTTCTTCGGTTTCACCCGGGAAGCCGACGATGAAGGTCGAACGGATAATCAGGTCCGGACAGATCACGCGCCAGTTTTTGATGCGGGCCAGGGTCTTGTCTTCAAACGCAGGGCGTTTCATGGCCTTGAGCACTTTGGGGCTGGCGTGCTGGAACGGGATGTCCAGGTACGGCAGGATCTTGCCGGCGGCCATCAGCGGGATCAGCTCGTCAACGTGCGGGTACGGGTAAACGTAGTGCAGGCGGACCCACACACCCAGCGAGCTAAGCGCTTCGCAGAGTTCGGTCATGCGGGTCTTGACCGGGGCGCCGTTCCAGAAACCGGTACGGTACTTCACATCAACGCCGTAGGCGCTGGTGTCCTGGGAAATCACCAGCAGTTCTTTTACGCCAGCCTTGACCAGGCGCTGGGCTTCGTCGAGGACGTCACCCACCGGACGGCTGACCAGCTTGCCGCGCATCGACGGGATGATGCAGAAGCTGCAGCTGTGGTTGCAGCCTTCGGAAATCTTCAGGTAGGCGTAGTGACGCGGCGTCAGCTTGATGCCTTGAGGCGGCACCAGATCGATCAGCGGGTTGTGATCCTGGCGCGGTGGCACCACCTGGTGCACGGCGTTGACCACTTGCTCGTACTGCTGCGGGCCGGTCACGGCGAGCACGCTTGGGTGTACGTTGCGGATGTTGCCTTCTTCGACACCCATGCAGCCGGTCACGATGACCTTGCCGTTTTCCTTGATCGCTTCACCGATCACTTCCAGGGATTCAGCTTTCGCGCTGTCGATGAAGCCGCAGGTGTTGACCACAACGACGTCAGCGTCCTGGTAGGTGGAGACGACGTCGTAGCCTTCCATACGCAGCTGCGTAAGGATGCGCTCGGAGTCTACTAACGCTTTCGGGCAACCCAGAGAAACAAAGCCAACCTTTGGGTTGGCTGACTTGGGGGTAATGGTGGACATGGCGAACCTCGGTATGTAGTGACGTTACATGCCCGTAAAGGCTGCACGACGAACGGGCGCTTTGGGCCTGCTGGCGCTTTGTTGAAATGATCAACCAAGCAGTAACAGGCTCTTGTGCGCCTCTGATCAAAAAAAGTGCGCAATTTTAGCTATGGTCAACGTACTTGACCAGCGTTATACGGGGATTTACGACGAGTGCTGCGCTATGCTGCGCGCCGTCGCGAAAACAGGGTTTTCAATCACCCGAATTTCGTGGATCAGATTCGCAAAATCAGCGCATGCTGCTGAACAAATGTAGCGCAAACCATTAAGAAACGCGGTCCATGGTCGTAGGGGTGGTTGATGGGGCAGGCAAGTAGTCAGGCGGCAGAAGACGGTCACTCAAAGGCCAGGCCCATAGGGATGCTGGTTGCAGCGGTCGGCGTGGTGTACGGCGATATTGGTACCAGCCCCCTGTACACCCTCAAGGAGGTGTTTTCCGGCGGGTATGGAGTGCAAGTCAACCATGACGGTGTGTTCGGGATTCTGGCGTTGATCCTGTGGTCGCTGATCTGGGTGGTCTCGATCAAGTATGTGCTGTTCATTCTGCGGGCAGACAACGAAGGTGAGGGCGGCATCATGGCCCTGACCGCATTGGCACGGCGTGCTGCTTCGCCCTATCCCAAGCTGCGTTCGGTGTTGGTGATCCTGGGGCTGATCGGTGCTTCGCTGTTTTACGGCGATAGCATGATTACTCCGGCGATCTCGGTATTGTCAGCGGTCGAAGGGCTTGAACTGGCGTTCAGCGGGCTGGAGCGCTGGGTCGTGCCGCTGGCCCTGATCGTGCTGGTGGCGCTCTTTTTGATCCAGCGCCGTGGCACAGCCACTCTGGGCAAGCTGTTCGGTCCGATCATGGTGCTGTGGTTCGTCGTGTTGGGCGGGCTCGGTATTCATGGCATCGCTCAACATCCTGAGGTGCTCAATGCGCTGAACCCCGTGTGGGGCGTGCGTTTCTTCGTCTCGCACCCCGGCATGGGCGTGGCCATTCTGGGCGCCGTGGTGCTGGCGTTGACCGGCGCTGAAGCGCTGTATGCCGACATGGGCCACTTTGGGCGCAAGCCGATTGCCCGGGCCTGGTTCATCCTGGTGTTGCCTGCGTTGGTGCTCAATTACTTCGGGCAGGGTGCTCTGCTTCTGGAAAACCCCGAGGCTGCCCGTAACCCGTTCTATTTGCTGGCACCCGCCTGGGCGCTGATTCCTCTGGTAGGCCTGGCCACGCTGGCCACGGTGATTGCCTCCCAGGCAGTGATTTCCGGGGCGTTCTCCCTGACCCACCAGGCGATTCAACTCGGTTATATCCCGCGCATGCATATCCAGCACACCTCCAGTGCCGAGCAGGGGCAGATTTACATCGGTGCGGTGAACTGGTCGCTGATGGTCGGGGTGATTTTGCTGGTGCTGGGCTTTGAATCCTCGGGGGCCCTGGCGTCGGCCTACGGGGTGGCGGTGACCGGCACCATGCTGATCACCAGTATTCTGGTGTCGGCGGTGATGCTGTTGCTGTGGAAGTGGCCGCCGATTCTGGCAGTGCCTGTACTGATTGGCTTTCTGTTGGTGGACGGTCTGTTCTTTGCCGCCAACGTACCCAAAATTGTGCAGGGCGGGGCCTTCCCGGTGCTGGCGGGGATTGTGCTGTTTATCCTGATGACCACTTGGCGTCGCGGCAAGCAACTGCTGGTGGATCGCCTTGACGAAAGTGCGCTGCCCTTGCCGCTGTTTATCAGCAGTATCAGGGTGCAACCGCCGCACCGGGTTCAAGGGACTGCGGTGTTTCTGACGGCCCGTCCGGACGCGGTGCCCCATGCGCTGTTGCACAACCTGCTGCATAACCAGGTGCTGCACGAGCAAGTGGTATTGCTGACGGTGGTCAACGAAGATTCGCCCCGGGTTCCTGCTTCGCGGCGTTTCGAGGTGGATTCGTATGGAGATGGCTTCTTTCGGGTGATCCTGCACTTTGGTTTCATGGACGAGCCGGATGTGCCTGAGGCGCTGAAGCTGTGCCATCTCGATGAGCTGGATTTCAGCCCTATGCGTACCACTTACTTCCTTAGCCGGGAGACGGTGATTGCGTCCAAGCTGGTGGGTATGGCGCGTTGGCGCGAGGGGTTGTTCGCGTTCATGCTCAAGAACGCCAACAGCAATTTGCGCTTCTTCAAGTTGCCACTTAACCGGGTTATCGAGTTGGGGACCCAGGTCGAGATGTAACCGCGTTCAGGTCGCCAATAAAAAGCCCCGGCTCGTGAGAGTCGGGGCTTTTTTGTGCAGGAGGGAGGCGCTTTTGTGGGAGCGGGCTTGCTCGCGATACAGACGCTGCGGTTTGCCTGATAAACCGCAGCGCACCCATCGCGAGCAAGCCCGCTCCCACAAATGACTTACTCGGCAGTCGTCTGATGTTTCTTGATCAGGTCTACAAGGCGCTGGGCCAGGGCCGGGTAGTTTTCGTCGAAGTGGTGCCCGCCGGGCAGTTTCAGGCTTTCGCCGACGGCTGTCTTGGCGGTGCAGCCGCTTTCATCCACCTCTTCTGCACCATAGATGCATACCACTTTGCTGGCAGGCAGCTTGGACATTTCCTCGCCCGTATCGGCTTCGGCGCCGGCTTTGCCGAGCCAGCCATCGACATGGATCTCAAAGCTGCCACTGCGGGCAAATGCCAGGAGCATGATAGCGTCGACCCGCTTTTGCTCGGCTTCAGGCAAGCGATTGTAAGTGGCAGGCAAAACGTCAGCACCAAACGAGTAGCCCACCAGTACAAAGCGCTGGGTGCCCCACTTCTGACGGTAATGCTGCATCAGTTCGGTCAGGTCGGTGGCGCTTTGCTCGGGTGTTTTGTGCTGCCAGTAGTAGCGCAGCATGTCGATGCCGACCACCGGGTAGCCGATCTTGGCCATTTCACCGGCCACATCGCGGTCCAGGTCTCGCCAGCCACCGTCACCGGACAGGAACAGGGTTACGGTGCTGTTTTGCTGGCCTGCGGGCACTTCGACCACCGGCATGCTCAACCCGCCGTTTTCATCGCCCACCAGTATTTTGCGCAGTTCGTTGCTCAGTACCTGCGGGTAATGAATGTCGTAGTCGCTGATGCTGGTCTGAGCGTTAGGTTGATCACGTACGAACGCAGCGCTCGGGTCGTCAGGGTTGTCGTTCCAGGCCACCAGCCAGTTGCCGTGGGCAGCGGTTTTTGGAACGGGCAGGGCGCAGCCGGGCTCTTCAAGCTTGAAACCGACCGACACGGCCTGGGCCTTGTCATTGGTCTGCTCGGCCAGCCAGCGCCAAGCCAGGGTGGCACCCGGGCCGATACCGCTGACCAGCGTCGCTGGGCCCTTGAGTTGTTGCAGTGCAGTTTGCAGGGCTTGCTGCTGCAGGGTGCAATCATCCTTGGGCAGTATCACCTGCACGACCTGTGCTTTGCCGCCACGGCTCAAGGCCACTAGCTGCTTGTCATTGAGCGCTTCTTCGGCGGGGGTGGCGATCACCACCCGGGCCAGGGCTTTCTGACCGGGAGTGACGTTGGTCAGAGTCGAGCCATTGGTTTGACTCAGGTGTTCAATTGTTGGCTCAGGCGCGGGGCGATTCCAGAACCAATAGCCGCCTGCAGCCAGTGCGACCAGAACTATCAAGGCAAGCAACAAAAACCGCCAGGAACGATGTTTCATTAACGTTTCACCAATCCAGTCAAGCCGCCTGCAATCAGGGCGGCGGTATCAGCCAGCGCTACCAGCGGATCAAGTCCGGCGGGCACGGCCATATAACGAGGTTCCCAGTCGGGCTGGAATTTATCTTTGAAGCGGCGCAAACCCTGGAAGTTGTACAGGTGCTCGCCGCGCTGGAACAGCATCGACCCCAGACGCTGGGTCAACGGTGCGCCGCGTCGGGGTTGCAGGCCGGACAGAGGTACCATTCCCAGGCTGAAACGTGCGTATCCATGCTTTTTATAATGCTGAATCAAACCCACCATCATGAATTCCATGGTCAGTTTTGGCGCTTCGGGGTGCGAGCGCATCAGGTCGAGGCTCGACAGCTCATGGCTGTGGGTTTCAAGCAGGTTGGCGAAGGCTACCGGCTTGCCTTCAAAGCGAATAATCGCCACGCGAAAGTGCTTGATGTAGTCCTCGCTGAAGCGACCCAGGGAGAAGCCTTTTTCCCGTACGTTTTTGCCGGTAAGCCAGGCATCCGAAATGGCCTTGAGTTCATCCATCGGGGCTTCACCCGGTTCGTGGATTTCCAGTGACAGACCGTCACGGGTGCCACGGTTCCAGGTGTAGCGCAGGTCTTTCATCTCTTTGCCCTTGGCTTCGAGATCAAAGCGGTGCAAGTCGACCCGGGCTTCTTCGCCGAGCTTGATCGCGGTCAGGCCAATGTCCATGTAAAACGGCAGGTTCTCGGCGCGGACTTGATAGAACACGGGGCGGGCGTGAAAGGTGTCGCACAGGTCGCGAAATTGCCAGATCAGCTCGGCACGCTGCTGGGGCGGTCCAATCGGGTCGTACAGCGCTACCAGGCTGCGCCCGCGGCGGGCGTACATCAGGAAGGCATTTTCATCCGGGTGGAACAGCAGGGCCTTGTCGCCGGTCAGGGCCAGGCCACCATCGGGCTGGTCGGAGGCCAGGATGATTTTTCCGGCTTTTTCCAGCTCTGCGGCATCGGGCAGGTGAATCACCGGGCGTGCGGTTCGCAATAGCCAGGTCAGCGACACGATCACCAGCAGCACGGCTGCGCCCAGCAACGAGCGCAGGCCCCGTGGGGCGTCCGAGTCGAGGGTGAACTGCCACCAGAGTTGATGGCTGTAAGGAACGTCCTGATAGGCGAACAGCAACAGCCAGATCGAGGCGCCCAGCACGCAGACACTGGCCACCAGATACAGGGGTGAAAACGGCAACTCGGTCAGGCGGCTCGGACGGTAGAACGAGCGGCGGAACAGCCCCAGCAGGCTGGCGGTCAGGACCAGGATAGTGGCTTCTTCCCAGTCAAAGCCTTTGAGCAGGGAAAGCACGGCGCCGACCAGCAGCAGAATCGTGGTCAGCATCCAGGCGGCGGACAGGCGCCGGCGCAGGCCTTGGGCAAGCAACAGACACAGCACGCCGATAAGGCTGGCGCCAAAGTGTGATGCGTCAATCAGGCGGTGCGGGATCAGAAAGCCGATGTGCTCAAGGCGTGTGTCAATTTCGGGAGTGGCCCCGGAAAACAGCAGCACCACGCCGGACATAAATACCAGGACCGCCAGAACCGGAGCGGCCAGGCCCGAGGCAACCCGCAGGCTTTGTCGGGTATGGATCAGGCGTTGGGCTTCGTTCAGCAACAGCAGCAGGCAGGCAATCAGCAGCGGCAGGATCACATAGATCATGCGATACAGCAGCAGGGCAGCCGCCAGAGGTGCTGCGCCGAGCTTGTCGGCAAAGGCGGCCAGCAGGATGGCTTCGAAAACCCCGACACCGCCGGGCACGTGGCTGAGTACGCCAGCAGCCAGCGCCAGCAGATACACCAGCATAAAGGCGCCAAAAGGTGGCGCTTCGGGTAGCAGCAAATACAGCACGGTGGCCGCTGCAGCGACGTCCAGGGCTGTAATGACTAATTGCAGGAAGGTCAGGCGCGGGCTTGGCAGGCGTAATGTGCGACGCCCGGCCTTTACCAGCAGGTTGTCCGGGATCGGTTGCTCAGGAAGGCGACGGCGATAGATGCCCAGTGCCAATAACCCGAACAGGGCCAGAACCGCGAAAGCAATTGCACCCAGTATATAAGCCGGGATGTGCAGGGCGGCGGAGGCGGCGGGCAAGTTGCTCAACGTTGCCAGTGCTGCCAGTGGCGGCAAGGCACAGCCCAGTGACAGGCTGGCGAACAGCGTCATGTGGGCGACTTCTGATGCGCCTACGCCATGACGTGCATACAGGCGATATCGCACGGAACCGCCGGACAGCAGCGACAGGCCGATGGCATTGCCGATAGCAAAGGCGGTGAAGCCGCCCAATGCCAGGGTTTTAGGTGGCAGCTTGACCCCGGCATACCGGCTGGCGGACCACTCATACCCCAGCAGTATCACAAAGCCCACGGCAGTCGCGGCCACTGCACCGAGGAGGGCGGGCTTGGGGACTTCCAGGATCGAGTCGTGCAGGGCGTACAGGTCAAGTTCGCTGAGCAGGTGGCGACAGGCAATCAGTGCTATCGCAAACAGCAACAAAGTGATTGCCAGACCAATGGGTTGGCGATACTTGCTCAGCAAATCCAGCCAGCGCAAACGAGTTGCGGCAATCGGGTGGGCTGCTGTGACGGCTTCTTTAAGTTCTGGCGAATTATCGGGCATCAATCACCTCGTGGATCGTGCGCGATAGGATGGAGGCATAGGCTCAAGTTACCAATCCTTTTGGTGAAAATATTTCTAAATATGTTTGGCTGTTTGCCTGAGGTTCAGGTTTGGCCTGTACAAAAAGGGTAATTATTGCCAGACAGCATAGACGACGGGACTTTCAGGAATATGACGTTGAGCGTCAATAACCGTTTTCCCCATACTTTTCGAGCGCGCACAAAAAAGGCCACTCTTTCGAGTAGCCTTTTTTGATGTTTGGTTGCGGGAGCCGGATTTGAACCGACGACCTTCGGGTTATGAGCCCGACGAGCTACCAGACTGCTCCATCCCGCGTCTGTGTGGGCGCATTCTACAGAGGATCGTGCGGGTGTCAACCTTAAATGTCGTAAGCGGTTGAAATACCCGGTTTTAATTCCTCCGGCTCGTGACGTGCAGAAGGCGGGTAAAACACCCGGGCACAAAAAAGGCCACTCTTTCGAGTAGCCTTTTAATGTTTGGTTGCGGGAGCCGGATTTGAACCGACGACCTTCGGGTTATGAGCCCGACGAGCTACCAGACTGCTCCATCCCGCGTCTGTGGGGCGCACTCTACAGTGATGAGTGGGGGAGTCAACCTTTAATGCATAAATGACCTGAATAAGATCAAAACAGGCCTGTTTTTGGGTTGGGGGCAGTTCGGTCTGTAGCAGCTGGCGAGGAACGAAGGCTGCGTTCGGCGGCGAAGCCGTCGCAAGTCAGGCGAGCTACAAAACAGACGCGCACAAAAAAGGCCACTCTTTCGAGTAGCCTTTTTCGATGTTTGGTTGCGGGAGCCGGATTTGAACCGACGACCTTCGGGTTATGAGCCCGACGAGCTACCAGACTGCTCCATCCCGCGTCTGTGGGGTGGATTCTACAGCGATCCGCTGGGCTGTCAAACCTTAATTTAGAAAAATTCGTTGTGCGTCAATTGGTTAAATAGAAAAGCTGGTTATAAAAAGGCCTGGAGGCCATGTTCCATATGGGGTGTAGCTCTATTGACGGGCAAGATTCGATTGAAAAAACAAATTTAATGGCGATATTTCCCACGTCTGTCGGGGAGAGTCGAGACCACTGGTGCTATATACAGTGGGTGGTGACATACTGGCAATCCGCATTGCCTACTCCCCTGAAGAACGCCGCCTTACATGACGCAGCGCAAAATCATCCACGTCGACTGTGACTGTTTCTATGCCGCTATTGAGATGCGCGATGACCCGAGCCTGGCAAACAAACCGATGGCAGTCGGGGGCTCGGCCGACCGTCGAGGTGTGATCTCGACCTGTAACTACGAGGCGCGGGCTTATGGTGTGCGCTCGGCGATGGCGTCCCGGCATGCACTCAAGCTGTGCCCGGATCTGATCATCGTTAACGGCAGGATGGATGCCTATAAAGAAGCGTCGAAAGAAATCCACGGCATCTTGCGCGATTACACCGACTTGATAGAGCCGCTGTCCTTGGATGAGGCTTACCTGGATGTGTCTGATAGCCCGCATTTTTCGGGCAGTGCCACGCGCATTGCCCAGGAAATTCGGCGCAGGGTCTCCAATCAACTGCACATCACCGTCTCGGCGGGTGTAGCACCGAACAAGTTTCTGGCCAAAATTGCCAGCGACTGGAAGAAGCCCAATGGGCTGTTCGTCATTACTCCGGATCAGGTTGAAGATTTCGTGTCGGCGTTGCCAGTCAACAAGTTGCATGGCGTGGGCAAGGTCACGGCGGACAAGCTGGGGCGGTTGGGGATTGAGACCTGCCTGCAGTTGCGTGACTGGAGCAAATTGGCGCTTGTGCGTGAGTTCGGCAGTTTCGGTGAGCGATTGTGGGGGTTGTCGCGGGGGATTGATGACCGTCTGGTGCAGAGCGACAGTCGACGTCAGTCTGTAAGCGTGGAAAATACCTACGATACCGATTTGCCGGATCTGGCCAGTTGCCTGGAAAAACTACCGGAGTTGCTGGAGACGCTGACTCGCCGCATTGCGCGTATAGACAGCAGTTATCGTCCAGGCAAGCCGTTCGTCAAAGTCAAATTCCACGATTTTACCCAGACCACACTGGAGCAGTCCGGTGCCGGGCGTGACCTTGAGAGTTATGAGGGGTTGTTGAGCCAGGCGTTTGCACGCGGCGCCAAGCCCGTTCGATTGCTCGGGCTTGGTGTGCGTTTGCAGGATTTGAACAGCGGGTTTGAGCAGCTGGAGCTGTTCAAGGGGTAGGCAAATAACTGTAGTCGCTGACGAGGTACGAGGCTGCGATGGGGTGCGAAGCAGCCCCAAAACACGAAGAGCCTGCGGCCCTTTTCGCAGCCTGCGGCAGCGACTACAAGGGCATGTGTCAGCTGACGCCCGGATCCGCTACCAGCCGACCGGCATCCTTGGTCAGAGAATGAAGGAACTCACGTTGTAGCTCGGGATCGTTGCGTGTGAGTTCGATCAGGCTTTGTTCCAGCTCGCTGGCTTCTTCTTCCAGTCCCAGTTCCGACAAGCGCTTGACCCGATGTACCCATTGGTTGACGTCGTCGCCCTCCAGGTCGTCGTAGATCAGGTTGTGCGCTTCAAGCAGCTTGCCACGCAGGTTGCTGCTGATCGACAGGGTTGAGTTCGAGTGGGTCTCGTCCTGAGCGTCTTCAACCATGATGGTCAGCTTGCCGATGTGATTGAGGTCTTGCTCGGCAAAAGGGCTGTCCAGCAGGTTGAGGCGCAATACACCGTTGCGATCAGTCGTCAGCTCATGAGTCTGCTTGCCGGCCTTGACCACAACCGGGCGTTCCGACCAGGGCAAGCTTGAATACTCCAGGCGCTTGTCGCGCTGAACATCATCAATACCGGCCAGGTTCTGTTCGGCGCGACCGTGGGACTGCACGTTCATCGCAGGGTTGATGCCCGCAAAGCCGTAGTTGATCCAGTCTTTGGTCACGCTGTCAGGAAGTTGCCCGAACATGAACACGTTAAGCACATTGGCACCCACCCCTGCGACGATAGCCACCGCCCCCAGCGGAATCTCATAGACTTCGCGCCAGGGCTGGTAAGGGGTGTAGCGGTCGTAATGGCGCGTGACATCGAACTCGGTGACCTCAAAGGTCTTTTGTTCATTGATGCGCACGCGGCGTTGCGGCAGCTCAAGCACTGCTGGCGAGCCAACATCGATCAGGAGGCTGTGGGCGAGCAGCTTTCGCTCGATTCGCTCCTCGTGCTCACTGCGTTGCGACATGTGATTGGCACAGCCGCTCAGCAGCAAGGTGCCGCACATGGCGGCACCTGCGAGGGTTAAGGTACTTCGCTTGAACATGACGCCTCTATCTGGTTTCAGCGAGCGATACGGGCTTGAAGGAAGGCAAGCACATCAGCAACGGGCAGGGCTTGAGGCTCTGCTTCGGTGCGGCTCTTGTATTCCAGATTGCCTTCAGCAAGGCCACGGTCACTGACCACGATCCGGTGAGGGATGCCGATCAGTTCCATGTCGGCGAACTTGATGCCCGGGCTGGTTTTCTTGTCGCGGTCGTCCAGTAGCACTTCAAAGCCTGCGGCCGTCAGTTCGGCGTAGAGCGTGTCGGTGGCTTCGCGTACGGCTTCGGTCTCGTAGCGCAGTGGAACCAGTGCGACCTGGAAAGGTGCCAGGGCATCGCTCCAGATAATGCCGCGTTCGTCGTTGTTCTGCTCGATGGCTGCTGCCACGACGCGGGAAACACCGATGCCGTAGCAACCCATTGCTAGGGTTACCGGCTTGCCGTTTTCGCCCAGCACCTGGCACTTCATCGCTTCGCTGTACTTGGTGCCCAGCTGGAAGATGTGACCCACTTCGATGCCGCGCTTGATTTCCAGCGTGCCCTTGCCATCCGGGCTCGGGTCGCCAGCGACCACGTTGCGCAGGTCGGCAACGGTCGGAACCGGCAGGTCGCGTTCCCAGTTCACGCCGAAGTAGTGCTTGTCATCGATGTTGGCGCCCACGCCGAAGTCGCTCATCAATTCGACCGAACGGTCAATGATGCACGGCAGCGGCAGGTTCAGCGGGCCCAGGGAGCCTGCACCGGCGCCGATGGCGTCACGTAGTTCTGCGTCCGAAGCCATGACCAGCGGGCTTGCTACCAGCGGGTGGTTGCCAGCCTTGATTTCGTTAAGTTCGTGATCACCGCGAATAACCAGAGCGATCAGCTTGCCTTCTTCGGCGGCGTGAACGATCAGGGTCTTGACGGTTTTTTCGATGGCCAGATCATAGCCTTCGACCAGTTGGGCGATGGTCTTGGCATCTGGCGTGTCGACCAGGCGCAGCTCCTGGGTGGCAGCAGGGCGCGAGGTTTCGGCTGGAACGGCTTCGGCTTTTTCGATGTTGGCCGCGTAGTCGGAACCATTGCTGAACACGATGTCGTCTTCGCCAGACTCGGCCAGAACGTGGAACTCGTGGGAACCGGCGCCGCCGATGGAGCCGTTGTCCGCTTCAACCGGACGGAAGTTCAGGCCCAGGCGGGTGAATACATTGCAGTAGGCCTGGTGCATGCGGTCATAAGTGACCTGCAGCGAAGCGTTGTCGACGTGGAAGGAGTAGGCGTCCTTCATGATGAACTCGCGGCCGCGCATCAAGCCGAAGCGCGGGCGGGTTTCGTCACGGAATTTGGTCTGGATCTGGTACAGATTGATCGGCAACTGCTTGTAGCTGTTGAGCTCGTTGCGGCACAGGTCGGTGATGACTTCTTCGTGGGTCGGGCCTACGCAGAACTCGCGACCGTGGCGATCTTTCAGGCGCAGCAGTTCGGCGCCGTATTCTTCCCAGCGACCGGATTCCTGCCACAGCTCAGCTGGCTGGATGCTCGGCATCAGCACTTCAAGAGCACCTGCAGCGTTCATTTCTTCGCGAACAATGGCTTCGGCCTTGCGCATGATCCGCAGGCCCATGGGCAGCCAGGTGTACAGGCCGGAAGCAAGTTTGCGAATCATGCCGGCGCGCAGCATCAGCTGGTGGCTGATAACGACCGCATCGGAAGGCGTTTCTTTCTGTGTGGCGAGCAGATATTGGCTGGTGCGCATGGTTAGTCGTTGCCGTTGCTGATGACTAGAAATGACCTCGCATTGTACGGGCGAGATCAGTTTGCGTACAGCGCGGGCGGGGGAGAGTGCTCCCCCCGCAGATTTATGGCTGTTTTTCGAGGTCTACAGCGGGCTTCTGGCGGGCCCGACGGCTTTCCTGAAACCAGTGCAGGCTGATCAGCAGCAAGGTAGGGATGCCCATCAGTGCCGTGATGATAAAGAAGTTGTGATAGCCGAACTTCTCCACCAGAACCCCTGAATAGCCGCCCATCAGGCGAGGCAGCAGCAGCATGATGGAGCTGAGCAGGGCGTACTGGGTGGCTGAAAACTTGAGGTTGGTCAGGCTGGACAGGTAGGCGACGAACGCAGACGTGGCGAGGCCGGAGCTGAAGTTGTCGAGAGAGATAGTGACGATCAGCATGTCCAGGTTCGGGCCCATGTCTGCCAGCAACATAAATAGCAGGTTGGTGCTTGCTGAGGCCGCCCCGCCAATCAGCAGGATCGGCAAAATGCCGAAGCGCACGATAAGCAAGCCGCCCATACCAGCGCCAACGAGGGTCATGATCAAGCCGAAAATCTTGCTGACCCCGGCGATCTGATCCTTGGTGAACCCTTGGTCGATATAGAACACGTTGGCCATCACGCCCATGACCGTGTCAGACATGCGGTAAGTGGCAATCAGGCCCAGCAGCAGAAGGGCTTGCCAGCGATAACGCAGGATAAAATCATTAACCGGTGTCAGGACTGGCGCTAGCCCGCGTCGTCCAAAGGTCGAGAGGCACAACACCGTGAGTAGCGTGTACAGGATGGCGCGCAGAAATGCCCTGTCTTCAAGCACCAGTGTCATCGGGCTGACGCCCTCGAACAGGACGCCTGCAAAATCGGTGTTGTAGAGCTGCGTGAACATCGCCGGTACTGAAACAAGCAAGACGATCAGTACGAATACAGACGCCAGCTGATGACCAAAACTGTAGCGCCCGGCCGACAGTTGGGTGCGCAGCGGTACCGGGGGCTCGCGCATGAACAGGGTGGTGAGCAGCGCTGGCACCATGAGCAGGCCGAACAGCACATAAGTACCGGTCCAGGCCGAATGTTTGTAGTTAAAGCCCGTCGAGCCGAAGCCCTCGGCAAAGAACAGGGCGCCTGCGGTGGCCAGCAGGGCTGCCACGCGATAGCCGGACATATAACTGGCAGCGAGCGCGGCCTGACGATTGTCTTCTGCGATTTCCAGGCGGTAGGCATCCACGGCGATGTCCTGGGTCGCCGAGGCGAAGGACACGACAACCGCGATGGCAATCAGCCAGGAAAGGTGTTTTTGCGGGTCGCAAAAACCCATGCCGATCAGGCCCAGGATCACCAGCGACTGCGACAGCACCAGCCATGAACGACGCCTGCCAAGTTTTCCGAGCAGCGGTAAACGCCATTGGTCCAGCAGCGGGGACCACACCCATTTAAAGGCGTAAGCCAGGCCGATCAGGCTGGCATAGCCAATGGTTTCACGGGCCACACCGGCTTCGCGCAGCCACACGGAGAGCGTTGAAAAAACCAGCATGTACGGTAAACCGGCGGCAAAACCGAGCAGTAACAGCACAAGGGTTGAGGGGCTGGAATAGGCAGCTAGCGCTTCGCGCCAGGTTTTACGGGGCATGGACTGGAGTCTGCCTCTGGTTGCGGAAACAAAGGGCGCACTCTAACCGCAGTGCTCTATCGGGCGCCAGCCATGACGTTGCATATCCACGCGATTATTCATGATGCTCAGGCCCTCGGCGCGCAAACGCGCACGCTGTTCATCACCGGACGGGCTACCTACTGGCAAACTGATACGGCCACCAGCGGCAAGAACCCGATGCCAGGGCAGGCGCGTGCCTTCAGGGAGTTGGCTGAGCGTTCGCCCAACCCACCGTGCAGCTCGACCCAGACCAGCCAGTTCGGCAAGCTGGCCGTAGGACACCACATAACCTGCGGGCACCATCATCAAGGTTGAATACAGTGCTGTACGGCGAATTTCGGCGGGGCTTTGAGGGGTGTCGATGAGTGTGCTCACGGCGGGCTTCTGGTAGGCGGAATGGGGGCTTGCGCTGTTAACTCAACTATAGAAGGAACTCCAGCACAATGAGCCGGTCTTTCTTTCTCAAGGGCGTGTCCATGGGGATAATGCCGGCATTCTTTCGCACTCCTGAGTTTCGCATTTGCTTATGCTGTCCAGAACCCTGTTATGCCTTGCTGTCCTGAGCCTTACTGCGCCCGTGCTTGCCGATACGGTGTGGTTGAAAAATGGCGACCGTCTGACCGGCAAGATCAAAGTATTCGACGGTGGCAAGTTGCTGATCCAGACCGAATACGCGGGTGCCGTGCCCATTGACTGGAAACAGGTCAAAACCCTTGAAAGTGATCAGGAACTGCTGGTCAAGCAGGATGCCTACACCGGAGAGAAAGCCAAGTCGTTGCAGGCAGCCGAAGATGGCCGCGTAACCCTGGCCAATGGCGAAGCGCCGAAAACCGTAGAGCTGGCCAGTATTCAGCAAATCCTCAAGCCCAAGCCGGTGATTGAAGACCTGGTCTGGAAAGGCAATGTCGATGTGGCGCTGGACTACAAGCGGGCCGACAAGGATACCGACGATTACGACATCGACTTCAAGACCACTGCTCGTCACGGTGCCTGGCGCCATCATGCAGAAGGCGAATACAACCGCGAGTTTCAGAACGATGTTGTCACGACGGACAACTGGACTGCCGAATACGCGCTTGACCACTTCATTGATGAAAAGTGGTACTGGCAAGGTCGTCTGACTTATAACCGTGACCGGGTCGAAGACGTTTCACGCCAGCGCACGATCGGTACTGGTCCGGGCTATCAGTTCTGGGATGACGAACTGGGTGCGTTCTCCCTGGGGTCGCTGATCAACCGCACGGACTATGAATATTCTGACGGCAAAAAAGATAACTTCTACTCGTTGGCCATGAAGTGGGATTACAACCGCTACTTGCTGGGCAAGACAGTGTCGATCTTCACCAATGGTGAGTTGGGCAAGTCGCTGGAGAGTACGTCGGACTACAGCCTCGATTCCGAAATAGGCTTGCGTTACAAGGTGACCGAGTGGGCATCGCTCAATCTCAAGGCCGAGAAAGACCTTATTGGTGGTTCAAGCGGCTCTGATAACTCCCTCAACAAGACTCGCTACACCATGGGGTTTGGCGTGACCTGGTAATAGCTCCCACCGTTGCAGCTGCCGAAGGAACGCAGCCTCGTTCCTTCGGCAGCGGCTACAGGTTGCTCTAGATCCGCAAGCCGCCATCAAGCTCCAGAATCCGCCCGGTGTAGTAGTCGTTTTCAAAAATGTAGGCCGCGGAATGGGCGATTTCTTCAACCTTGCCCATGCGCTTCAACGGGATGCCGGAAGTCATCTTTTCGAGGGCTTCGGGTTTCATGCCCAGGGTCATTTCGGTTTCGATAAAGCCTGGGGCAATCCCGGCCACCCGAATGCCGTAGCGTGACAGCTCTTTGGCCCAGGTCACGGTGGCTGCGGCAACTCCGGCCTTGGCTGCCGAGTAGTTGGTCTGGCCTACGTTACCGGCGCGCGAGATCGACGAAATGTTGATAATCGCGCCCTGACTGTTGAGCTCGATCATTTTTGCCGCGACCTCACGGGTGCACAGGAAAACGCCCGTCAGGTTGACGTCGATCACCGCCTGCCATTGCGCGAGGCTCATCTTGGTCATCACCCCGTCCTTGACCTTGAGCAGCAGTCCGTCGCGCAAAATGCCGGCGTTGTTTACAAGACCATTGATCGCGCCAAAATCTTCTGCAATCTGGGCAACAGTTTGCGTAACCTGTTCTTCATCGGCGACGTTACACAGGTAAGCGCGGGCCTCTACACCGTGTGCCTGACAAGCCGCGACCGCCAATTCGAGCTTTTCCGGATTGAGGTCGACCAGTGCCAGCCTTGCGCCCTTGGCAGCCAGATACTCAGCCATTGCACGGCCCAGCCCTTGGCAGCCGCCAGTGATAATGATTACTTTGTCTTTTAGTTGCATGGGTGCCCTGATCTCGACCGTTATCGACGGATTTTTTATTAAGGAGTCATAAGTTGAGCGTTGAAGCTGCCAAGCATGCCCGAGAATTACTGCTCAAGGAATACCGCGGCGCCCTGTCGACCCAGTCCAAGGCCATGCCGGGTTTTCCCTTTGGTTCCGTGGTGCCTTATTGCCTGGATGAGCAGGGGCGCCCGCTGATTTTGATCAGCCGTATTGCCCAGCACACCCATAACCTGCGCAAGGACCCCAAGTGCTCGCTGATGGTAGGCGAGCGGGGGGCTGAAGATGTCCAGGCCGTTGGGCGCCTGACGTCCCTGGCCGAAGCCGAGCAGTTGACCGAGGCTGCAGCGATTGCCGCCGCAGCTGAGCGCTACTACCGCTATTTCCCCGAGGCCAGGGGCTATGACACGGCCCATGATTTCGACTTTTGGGTGCTTAACCCGGTCAGGCACCGTTATATAGGTGGTTTCGGGGCGATTCACTGGCTGGATCAAGTCACGCTGGCCAACCCCTTTGCCGGGCAGGTCGAGGTGCGCATGGTGGAGCACATGAACGCCGACCACGCCAACGCCATCGAGCATTACGTCAAATTGACCGGTCTACCGCTAACAACGCCAGCTACGCTGGTGGGTATCGACAGCGAAGGCATGCATTTGCGTATCGGTGAAGGCCTGCATTGGTTGGGCTTTCCCGAGCCTTGCAATACTTCGACACAGGTGCGCGAAGCGTTGGTTTTATTGGCGCGTGCAAGTGAATGGCCGAAAAAACAGACGACCTGACCTTGAATTTTCACAGGCGCGCCGTCATCTAGGTTTGGTTGGAAGATATTCTTCCGGAGAGGAATCATTTGATGCGCGCTTTTCTATTGCTCTTTCTGTTATTTCCAGTGCTAGAGCTGTACGTCTTTTTCAAGGTCAGCACCGCTATCGGGTTTTTCCCTGCGTTGCTGCTGATCATTGCCGGCTCCATGCTGGGTGTTCTGGTGGTTCGCGTTGCAGGTCTGGCCACTGCGCTCAGAGCGCGCGAAAGCCTCAATCGCGGCGAACTGCCTGCCCAGCAAATGCTTGAAGGCCTGATGCTGGCCCTGGGTGGCGGCCTTCTGGTGCTGCCAGGCTTTATCAGCGATGCAGCCGGTCTGTTGTTGCTGTTCCCGCCGGTTCGTCGTTTCCTGGTCAACCGTCTGCGCAAGCGTGCAGAAGAACAAGCCATTCGCCAGCGTGCGTTTGCTGATGACTTCGAGGCGGCAGCTCGCCCTCGATCCCAGCAGCCTTTGGGGCGTGAGCCCAATGTGATCGAAGGCGAGTTCGAGCACCGCGACAAATAAGGCTTTGGCGTTATCAACACGGCACCTTGGGTGCCGTGTTTGTTTTTCGGTCAGGCACAAGGTTAAAAATTTCATGGGCGTGCCCTTGTAATAAGTGGATGCGCCCTTATGTAACGGACACCGCAGGGTTTTACTGGCAACAGCACATCCCTTCAGCGAATAGCACCCGGCATTTCCGGATTTGCAAACCCCGCCGGTATTGACACCGGCCGATGAACACCACAATTAGGAGAGATCGACAATGAAGCTTCGTCCTCTGCATGACCGCGTCGTAATCCGTCGCAGCGAAGAAGAAAAGAAAACCGCTGGCGGTATCGTTCTGCCGGGTTCTGCTGCCGAAAAAGCCAACAGCGGTGAAATCCTCGCTGTCGGTACTGGCCGCGTTCTGGACAACGGTGAAGTACGTGCGCTGGCCGTGAAAGTGGGTGACAAGGTTGTGTTCGGCCCTTACTCCGGCAGCAACACTGTGAAAGTCGACGGCGAAGACCTGCTGGTTATGGCTGAGAACGAGATTCTCGCTGTAATCGAAGGCTGATCTCCCGCTCCTTTTCCCGTTACTACAAAGTATTTAAGGAAGAACGAACATGGCTGCTAAAGAAGTTAAATTCGGCGACTCCGCCCGTAAAAAAATGCTGGCCGGTGTAAACGTCCTGGCTGACGCAGTAAAAGCGACCCTGGGCCCTAAAGGCCGTAACGTGATCATCGAGAAGAGCTTCGGCGCTCCGACCATCACCAAAGACGGCGTTTCCGTTGCCAAAGAAATCGAGCTGAAAGATCGCTTCGAAAACATGGGCGCGCAGCTGGTTAAAGACGTTGCCTCCCGTGCCAACGATGACGCTGGTGACGGTACTACCACTGCAACCGTTCTGGCTCAATCGATCGTCAACGAAGGCCTGAAAGCCGTCGCTGCCGGCATGAACCCGATGGACCTGAAGCGCGGTATCGACAAAGCGACCATCGCCATTGTCAAAGAGCTGAAATCCCTGGCCAAGCCATGCGCTGACAGCAAGGCGATCGCTCAGGTAGGTACCATCTCTGCCAACTCCGACAGCTCCATCGGCGACATCATTGCCGAAGCCATGGAAAAAGTCGGTAAAGAAGGCGTGATCACTGTTGAAGAAGGCTCGGGCCTGGAAAACGAACTGTCTGTTGTTGAAGGCATGCAGTTTGACCGTGGCTACCTGTCCCCGTACTTCGTCAACAAACCAGAAACCATGACTGCCGAGCTCGACGGTCCGCTGATCCTTCTGGTCGACAAAAAGATCTCCAACATCCGTGAACTGCTGCCAGTTCTGGAAGCTGTTGCCAAAGCCGGTCGCCCACTGCTGATCGTATCCGAAGACGTTGAAGGCGAAGCCCTGGCGACTCTGGTTGTGAACAACATGCGCGGTATCGTGAAAGTCGTTGCTGTTAAAGCACCTGGCTTTGGTGATCGTCGCAAGGCAATGCTGCAGGACATCGCTGTTCTGACTGGCGGTACCGTTATCTCCGAAGAGATCGGTCTGAGCCTGGAAAGCGCTACCCTGGAACACCTGGGTAATGCCAAGCGCGTTACCGTAACCAAAGAAAACACCACCGTTATTGACGGTGCTGGCGTTGAAGCTGACATCCAGGCTCGTGTGACTCAGATCCGTGCTCAAGTGGCTGATACCACTTCGGACTACGACCGTGAAAAACTGCAAGAGCGTCTGGCCAAGCTGTCTGGCGGCGTAGCAGTGATCAAGGTTGGCGCTGGCTCTGAAGTAGAAATGAAAGAGAAGAAAGCCCGCGTTGAAGACGCCCTGCACGCAACCCGTGCAGCCGTTGAAGAAGGCGTGGTACCTGGCGGTGGCGTGGCACTGGTTCGCGCTCTGCAGGCAATCGCTGATCTGAAAGGCGACAACGCTGATCAGAACGTTGGTATCGCATTGCTGCGTCGTGCTGTTGAAGCACCTCTGCGCCAGATCGTTGCCAACTCCGGTGACGAGCCAAGCGTAGTTGTCGACAAAGTTAAGCAGGGTTCGGGTAACTACGGTTACAACGCAGCCACTGGCGAATACGGCGACATGATCGAAATGGGTATCCTTGACCCGGCTAAAGTGACTCGTTCGGCTCTGCAAGCGGCTTCGTCGATTGCCAGCCTGATGATCACCACTGAGGCGATGATCGCTGAGATCCAGGAAGACAAACCAGCTGGCGGCATGCCAGACATGGGCGGCATGGGTGGTATGGGCGGCATGATGTAAGCCAGCCTTACCCCGATACGCAAAAGCCCCGCCTGAGTCATCAGGCGGGGCTTTTTTGTGGCTGGTCGTTATCTGGCAAGTATTGAGAAAAGTACACGTCTGACACTGTGCGTCGTTCGCCATCGCGAGCAAGCCCGCTCCCACTTCAGACCCTGTAAGCATCCGGTCTTGGGTTTACCCCAAAACCAGTGGGAGCTGGCTTGCCTGCGATGGTATCAGCCGCAGGTTGACTGACATTTCGCGTCGCCCCAAGCCCGCTCCCGCAAAAGCGATGGTTTACCGCTGGGAAAGCTGCACCGGGGTTCCCTGCGTTGGCTTCCAGCCCAACAATTGCTGTTTATAGCCGTGGCTGGCGCCCTGGTAGTAGGCAATCGCCCGTTCAATCAACGGATCGGTCGCCGGTACGCGGGACTCAACACTGGTGGTCAACGCTTCGTCGTGACGACGCAGGCCCTGACGCGGGCTGAGAATGGCCAGGTCTTTACCGTCAAACAAACCCAGGTGCTGGTAGTTGCCCACTACCACCCGTGGTGGCAACGGATTGTCCTGGAGCAGGTTGCGACCGAAGAAAGTCGACTGGTAGTCCAGGTTCAGCAAGCCGAGCAAGGTTGGGGCAAGATCGATCTGGCTGGCCAGTTGCGCGTTTTCCCGCGCTTCGATCAGTTTGGGCGCATAGATAAACAGCGGGATCTGATAGTTGGTGATCGGCAAGTCTTCCTTGCCCGCACTGCCTGCCGTGTGATCGGCCACGAACACAAAGATCGTGTTATCGAACCAGGGTTTTTTGCGCGCTGCGTCCAGGAATTGGCCGATGGCGTAGTCGGTGTACTTCACTGCGCCGTCGCGACCATTACCCGACTTGATGTCGATCCGGCCTTCCGGGTAGGTGTAGGGGCGATGGTTCGAGGTGGTCATCAGTTGCAGCAAAAAGGGTTTTTGTTGCGCATAGTCTGCATCGGCCAGCTTCAGGGTTTCGCGGTACAGGTCTTCATCAGCCATGCCCCATGCGTTCTTGAAGTGGATATCGGCTTCATTCACGCTGCTTTGGTCAACCACGCGGTAACCGTTGCCGCTGAAAAAGGCGTTCATGTTGTCAAAGTAACCGCGTCCGCCATAGACGAACACGCTGTCGTAACCCACACCTTTAAGCTGCTGGCCCAGGCTGGCAAAACCGCTTTCACGGCCGATGCGCTTGACGATGGAGCGCCCCGGCGTCGGCGGAATGGCCAGGGTGATGGCTTCCAGGCCGCGGTCGGTACGGGTGCCGGTGGCATAGAAGTTATTGAAGTACAGGCTTTCTTTGCGCAGTTGATCCAGATTTGGCGTCAGGTTGCGACCATCGCCGTTGCTGCCCAGGTATTTGGCGCTGAAGCTTTCGATCGTCACCAGCACAATGTTGGGCTGACGCGCAGTGCCCGGATTGTCGATATTGCGACGGATATCCAGCGGGTCCTGGCCAACAAACGTAGCGTTGGGCTCCGTCAACTCTTTGCGCAATTGTTGGGCCACCACGTCGGTCGGCAAGCTGGCATAAAACTGCTGGTAATCCAGCTCGTTGTTACGGAACGCGGCGAAGAACTGATACGGGCCATTGCTTGCCAGTTCATGCTGATAGGCATTGCCACCCTGACCCCGTGGGCCGTCCTGATCGAGCAGTTGCAGGCTCAGGCCAGCTACCAGCAACAGGCTGGCGAAGGCAGCGATGCGAGAGCCAAAGGTTGGCAGCGGAGCATTCATGGCCGCGTTGAACGGTTTGCGCAGAACAAGGCTTAACACAATGGCAGTCAGGGCAATGGCACTGAGCAGTATGCCAATGGGGTAGGACTCCAGTACGTTGTTCAGTACTTCATCGGAATAGACCAGATAGTCCACGGCGATAAAGTTGAAGCGCACGCCGAACTCATCCCAAAACAGCCACTCGGCGACGGCCGTGAACAATATGGCAAACAGACTGACGGTCAGCAGGCCTTGCAGAAACCACTGATGGCCTCGACGACGCCACAGGCCGGGCGGGCACAACAGCAGGTACAGCCCCAGAGGCAGGGCGGCATAGGCCAGAAAGCCGAGGTCATAAAGCAAGCCAATGCCAAACACCGGAAGCCAGTTGTTACCAGCCTCTCCCAGGTGGGTGACCAGCAGAACGCCTCGGGTAATTAGAAAAGTCGCCAGCCAGCAGCCAGTCAACAGAAGGAGGTAGCGCATTGGCGCAGTGTGCAGCAGACGCATTGTTGTTTTTCCTTAAACGCGAGGGTGCGGGAGTGTGCGGGCGCCACTGTATTGAGTTTGTGAACCGATAGTAAAAAAAATGTCATTTTTGCAGATGCGACAACTAAATTGTCTGTGCGCCCTGCGGTGCTGGCCCTGCGCGGTTCTTGGCCTTAAGCTGCGCGGGCCAAGACGGCTGTAACTGTGAACGGAGAGAATACCCATGCGAATTCTATTGGTTGAAGACAACCGCGATATCCTCGCCAACCTGGCGGACTATCTGGGGCTCAAGGGCTATACCGTTGACTGCGCCCAGGATGGTTTGTCAGGTTTGCACCTGGCGGCCACTGAGCACTACGACCTGATTGTGCTCGACATCATGTTGCCGGGTATCGACGGCTATACCCTGTGCAAGCGCCTGCGTGAAGACGCTCGTCGCGATACGCCGGTGATCATGCTGACTGCCCGCGACCAATTGGACGATCGCCTGCAAGGCTTCAAGTCCGGTGCCGATGACTACCTGCTCAAGCCGTTTGCCCTGTCCGAACTGGCGGCGCGGATCGAGGCGGTATTGCGTCGCGCCCAAGGCGGAGGTCGTCGTGAGTTGCAGGTCGCGGAGCTGCGCTACGATCTCGATACCCTCGAAGTGACCCGTGAAGGGCGTTTGCTCAAGCTCAACCCGGTAGGTCTCAAACTGCTCGCGGTATTGATGCAAAAAAGCCCTCACGTGCTGCGCCGCGAAGTTCTGGAAGAGGCCCTTTGGGGCGACGACTGCCCAGACAGCGACAGCCTGCGCAGCCATGTGCATCAATTGCGCCAGGTGATCGACAAGCCTTTCGACAAGCCTCTGTTGCAAACCGTGCATGGTGTGGGCTACCGCCTCGCCGAGCTTCGCGATGGAGTTTAAGCAAAGCCTTTCCCAGCGGATCATCATTGCCTTTGCCTTGATGAGCGCCCTGGTGGCAGGGACATTTGCGGTGGGCATTATCGCCACCGTGCATCTGGTCGAAGAAAAACTCATATCGGCCGGTCTGGGCGGTGATTTGCAGCGCCTGTTGCTGATGGACAACGGCGCAGAGTGGAACCACAGGCCTAAACCAAGTCAGCTGTTTTATTTCAGTGGCGGGCGTGGCGATTTTGCTTTGCCCAAGGACCTGCGCCATCTGGACCCGGGATTCCATGAGGTATTTCGCGATCAGCTGTCGTATCACGCGATGGTTGAAGTGGTCGATGGTCGGCGTTATGTCCTGCTGCAAGACCAGAGCGATTTTGAAGAGCGTGAGCGCGTGCTGTTTGCTGTGGTGGTGGTCGGTTTTGTCCTGGCCCTGGCATTGGCCGTCTTCCTGGGCTGGACGCTTGCACGTCGCGTAATGGCGCCGGTGGTGCGTCTGGCGCGTCAGGTTCGCCATCGAGATCAACTGCTGGGGCTGGCCCCGCCCCTGGCCCCGGACTATGCCGCCGATGAAGTGGGCGAGCTGGCCGTGGCGTTCGACGCTACCCTGGGTCGCCTGCGCGACACCCTGACCCGCGAACGTCTGTTTACCAGTGACGTAAGCCACGAATTGCGCACCCCGCTGATGGTATTGGCCAGCTCCTGCGAACTTCTGCTGGAAAGCCCGTCACTGGATCAGCGCAGTCGCTCACAGGTCGAGCGCATATCCCGTGCGTGCGAAGAAATGCGTGAACTGGTGCAGACCTTCCTGATGTTGGCCCGTGCGCAACATGAAGATGCCAGCATGTCGCCCACGGTCACGCTCACCACCGTGGCCGAAGGCCTGATCAGCCTGTGGCGAGAGCCCATCGAGGCAAAAGGCCTTGAATTGATTTACGAACCCGGCAATCCGCTGGATACGCGCTATAACGCGACCTTCCTGCACGCGGTGATGGGCAACTTGCTGCGCAATGCGTTGCACTACACCGATAAGGGGTTTATCCGGTTGACCCTGGAGCCCAGCGGGTTTGTGGTGGAAGACAGCGGCGTTGGGATTCCGGAAGAAAAACGCCAGGCCATGTTTCAACCCTTTGTGCGCGGCAGTGAAAAACGTGGCGAAGGGCTGGGTCTGGGGTTGTCGCTGGTGCAGCGAATCTGCGATAGCCAGGGCTGGCGCGTGACCCTCACCACAATGGAGCCAAACGGCTGCCGTTTTCGCGTCGAGCTCGGCCCGCCCGACGCCTGAAGTCCTTTCCGCGGCCTGCGTTCTGCAGGCCGCTTTACGTCATGGTTGATTCGTATATGGCCCCGCGCCAGTATTTGCGCGATGTAAAACCCTGCAACATTTGTGTAGGACGCATAGACGGAATTTTCACCTGATGATGACCTGACGCTTACGTTCTCCTGAATAAGGTAGCGCCTATATGCTTCAGGAGCACCGTCATGAACCCCATCATCAAACTCAAGTTCTCAGAAAAGTATGACCAGCAGCACGCGGCCGAATACCTGATCAAGCACCAGGATGGTCTGGCTCGCCGTCTCTCGCACAAGCGCGATGAGCAACTGGCCCGCCGCGCTCTTCACCTGGCAGGTGAACCTCGGGTTGTCCTGGATTTGCCCTGTGGCGCCGGGCGTTTCTGGCCGTTGCTGGCGCAAATGCCTAACCGGGAAATCATTGGCGCCGACAACTCGGCCTCCATGCTGGAGGTCGCGGCACTGGCGCAACCGGCCGAGGTGGTGAAACGGGTACGGCGCTTGCAGACGTCTGCATTTGAAATAGATATGCCGGACAACTCCGTTGACAGTATTTTTTGCATGCGTCTGCTGCACCATATTGGTGATGCAAGTCACCGGATGGCTCTACTGCGCGAGCTTCATCGTGTCAGCCGGGACAGTTTGATCATTTCGCTCTGGGTGGACGGCAATTTCAAGGCCTGGAAACGCAAGCGTCTTGAGCGTGAGCGCGCTGTGGAACAAGGGCAGGAGGGTTACCAAAACCGCTTCGTGTTACCAGCTGTTACAGTGGAGTCTGAGTTTAAAAAGGCTGGTTTCGTCATTCAGGATCATTTGGACTTTATTCCGCTTTACGCGATGTGGCGGGTTTACGTACTAAGAAAGAGATAATTCATGACCGTTGATTTTGTACAGCAATCCCCCTCTGCGACTGAAGACCGATTTGAGTTTTACTGGAATCAAAAAGGCGAATGGGTTGAAGAGCCCAACCAGCGTCGCGGTGGCGAGAGTGGTGTACAACGCATTCACGATGCCAACGAGCGTTTGCTCTATGTAAAACGTCAAGTAGGGCACACCTACCGCAGCTGGCGCTATCCGTTGGGTCGCCCGACGGTATTGCGTGAACGCGATGCGTTACTGGCCATGAACCGGCTATCGGTTGGCGTGCCAGAGTTGGTGTACTGCGGGGCCCGGCAAGGGGCAGACAAGCAGTGGCGAGCATTGCTCGTAACTGTCGCTCTGGACGGCTTTGTTGAAATCGACAACTGGTATGCCGCTGGCGAGCGTGAGCGTTGGGGGGAGGCGGTACATGATCGTGTACTTGAGGCCATTGGCCAGACCCTTGCGCGCATGCATCTGGGCCGCTGGCAACATGGCTGCCTGTACGCCAAGCATGTGTTTGTGCGAGTGACAGGGCAGGGTGAAAACCCACAGGTAGAGGTGGCTTTGCTGGACCTTGAAAAAAGCCGGCAACGACTGACTGCTCATAAAGCAGCCTCCCACGACCTTAAGCAGCTTCGCCGCCATTCGTCGTGGAACGCCACGGAGTGGGACAGACTGATCTACTTTTATAAGACGGTGTTTGGCAGCGCCATCAAAGGTTTACGGTGATGAAGCGAGAAATAGCACGAAGTTTGTTTCTGCTGGCAGCTCTGGTCATTGCTGGCGTGGCAGTGGCCGCATGGGAACAGCCAGTGACCCAAGTGTTAAGTGGGCCCCCGACAGGGGCTCACTGCCCGCTGCCGCGGGTAGTGAAAGTGGCAGTAGCGACAAAGCCCGATCACGATCTGCTGCTGTTTATGTTTGGAATGAGCCAAGGGATGAAGAAGTAGGACGGCGGGTAAAAATCCCTGTAGCAGCTGCCGAAGGAACGAGGCTGCGTCCGACTGCGCAGCCTTGTGCTATTCGTCAACTGCTACAGGAATTTGTGTCATCTGCTACATCACATGCAGATGGTTGTCCCACAGCCCGGACGGTAGATCCAATGGCTTGGCGCTCAGATCGCTCTGACGGCAATCATAGAATCGGCAACGGCCCTGGCCGGACGTCACCACAAACCCATCCTGTACCGCACCCACCCCCGCACAGTCCGGCAACGGCGCATCCAGACGCAAAGCACCGCTGTCCAGATCCCACACGAAAAATCGATTGCCCCGCGGAGCGGTCAGCGCAACCAGCCGCAATTCACTGTGGACCGCGACACTGGCCGTGTAATGGCCCATGGCACGCAGTTGCTGCTCGGCCACCGGGAAGGGCTCAAATGGCTGGCCAGGACGCTTGATGGCCAACAATTCGGAAAGCTCATGGGCGTCGCCCATGAATTGCTGGCAGGCGACGATTGTGCCGTCACTGGCGATGCCCAAATGGCGCACGCTGTTCATCTGCTGGCTCAGGGTTTCCTTGCTGAGCAAGGTGCCGTCGCGTTGCATCAGCACCAGGCTGGGCTCCATCGCGTTCAGGTTCATCTCGACCCGGCTTTCGGCTTCGGTGCGAATGCCGCCGTTAGCCACCACCAGCGTTTCGCCGTCAGGCATCCAGGACACTTGATGCGGACCCACGCCGTGGGTAGGGATTTCGCCACTGTGGACCAGACGTTCGCCCTCAAAGCGATAGACCCCCAGCAAGCCACGGCCCGGGTCAGTGGTGTCGTTTTCGGTGGTGTAGAGCCACTCGCCATCTTTGTGGATGACTGCGTGGCCATAGAAGTGACGGTTGGGCAGGGAGGTCAGTGTTTGCAGCAACTGCCCGTCTGCGAGGTTGATCAGGTAGCTTTCGGTGCCGGGGCGCCGTGCTACAAACAACGCAATGGGCAGCGTCGGGTGGTTGATGATGTCATGGCAGCGCTGGCCTACCTGCGTGCTAAAGACCTGAGTGCCATCCAGGCGATAACCGACTGCAAAGTGATTGCCGTCCACATCGTCGCGGGCACTCAAGAGCAAGGGACTACGGTCTTTTTGCTTGAACAGGGACCAACCGCCCAGCGTGATCGCGCTGAGCAGTAAACCGCCGAGCTTGAGAGCTTGCCTGCGCATCATCGAACCCTCCTTCATCAATCGCCGTCGTTGGCGTTAAAGCCCAGCTGGATACCCAGCGCTTTGGCCAGCTCGCCTTCGTGCAGGCGGTGAACCACGTTCAGGCTGTCATAGATAGCGTTCAGTTGAGCGCGCCCGGCGTCGTCTGCCAGCAGCTCATTGAGTGTGCGCTGGTTGTCATTGAACAGCTTGAGCGAGGTTGCATAGGCCGCATCGATCTTGTCAGCCAACGGTTTTTGCTCGGCAGGCAACAGGCTGCGCAACCCTTTGTTGTCGACACCCGCCCACACGCTCTGAGCGGCAGATAGGCTGGCGGCCAGGCTTTTGAGCGATGACTCGCTGCGCCACGCATCAGCCTGGAATGGCTGCGGAATGCCCTTGCTCTGACGGCCCATTGGGGTGCCGAGTTTTTTCTTCAGGGTATCGAGGGCCGTGACCTGTACACGCAGCACATCTGCAATGGCTTCGTGGGAGTCGGCATAACGCTGGTTAGGGAACTTGCTCATTTGCGCGAGCATGCCATCGGTGCTGTTCCAGCTGGCCAGGATTTCTTCGGCCAGTTGCTTTTGACGTTCGCCAATGGCGGTCAGCAGCGGGCAGTAGCGCGCTTTTTGCGAATCGTCAGCGAGGTTGATATTGCTGTCGAACAGAATGTATTCGTAAGCCGACAGGCCTTGCACCACAACGCTGGATTTGGCCAGGGCTGCTGCATCGATCTGTGGCTGGGCAATGACCAGTTGCTCAACCTGACGGCCGACCAGATTCTTTTTGTCTGGCCAGAACTGTACCTGCCACGAACGATTGCCTTCGGCCAATGGCCCGATCAGCAAAGGCTGCAGCTCGGCCCAGGCTTTTTGCGCATGCAGAAAGTCGGCTCTGGCAGTCTCCAGGTTTTCCTTGCCTTGGCAGTAAGCCAGTGCGCTGACGGCCAGTTGGCGGTCGGCTTCAACCCAGCGGCTGTACGTCGGCAAGATCACTTGCTTGGCGATGGCTGCCGAGGTGACGGCCTGCGGGTCTTGTGGTGAGCATGCGGCCAGGGCGATAGCGGCAAGGCTGGTGAACAACAGCTTGGGTCGAAACATGTCGGGGTCCCCGATCTTGTAAAGCGTTAAAGAGAGTTCAGGAACGCCAGCAACGCAGCGCGCTGCTCGGCATTAAAGCGTAAAACCTGCTGCTTGGCCGATTCGGCTTCGCCGCCATGCCAGAGCACGGCTTCCATCAGGTTGCGAGCACGTCCATCGTGCAAAAACTGAGTATGACCACTCACTGCCTGGGTCAAACCAATGCCCCATAACGGTGGCGTGCGCCAGTCGCGGCCGGTGGCGGCGAACTCGGTGCGGTTGTCGGCAAGGCCGGGGCCCATGTCGTGCAGCAGCAAGTCGCTGTACGGGCGAATGACCTGATTGGCCAGTTCGGGCTCGGCAGCGTTGGCGGATGTAGTGAACGCAGGGGTGTGGCATGAGGCGCAGCCCGCCTGGAAGAACAGGTTTTTACCGGCCAGCACCTGGGGCGCGCCGACATCACGGCGGGCAGGTACGGCCAGGTTACGGGTGTAGAACTCCACCAGGCGCAGGATGTTGTCGCTGACCTCGGGTTCGCCATCAGGGCCGTTCCCGTTGGGCGCTTCGAGACAGGCGGTTTGAGCCTTGGTGCAATCATCGAAGGGTCTCAGGGATGTCGTGAGCCCCATATCACCAGAAAAGGCGTGAACATTTTGTTGATTGAGGTTCGGTTGGCCCGCTTTCCAGCCAAATCGACCCAGAACCGTCTTTTGCTGCGCGTCATCCCACACCCAGTTGGGGCGCCCGGCGATGCCGTCACGGTTTTTGTCCTGTTCATCGGCATTGGCCAGGATCGCCTCGTTCGGGATGGCTTCGAGCAGCCCCAGGCCTATCATCGGTGGCGCAATGCGAGCCGAAAAACGTGTGTCGGGGTGCATTGGGCCATAACCCAGCTGGGTGATCTGCAGCGTGGGTTTGCGCAATTCGACTTCAGTGCCGTCCTTGAAGCGCACGGTAACGGGTTCGTAGTCGACCCGTACCTTGCCCTCGGGAGCTACGCCGGGTACGGACATGTCCTGCAACTGACCGCCATAGACCGGCTCGGGGACGATACCGGCCTGCTCGATGAGCGTGGCGTAAGCGGGATCGTTGGGGATCGATAACCGAACCAGCATCGACACGGAGTTCTTTGCGCCGGGCGCTGGCGGGTGGCCGCGGCCATCCTTGATGTGGCAGTTTTGACAGCCATTGGTATTGAACAGCGGGCCCAGGCCATCACGTGCGGTGGTGGTGGACGGTGCTATGACCCAAGGGCTGCGAAAGAAACTGTTGCCGACGCTGAAATCCAGACGCCGGGTGGGCGAAAGGTTGGCCGAGGGCATGGAAAACGCATTGTGATCGGTTTTACGCACCGTAGCAGCCCCGCCGGAGCGGGCTTCGCCTGGCTCGGGTTTGGTAAAGCGCGGGGCATCATCACAACCGCCAAGGCCAAAGGCCAGTAGCAGCAGGGACAGGCGAAGAGGCAACGAAGGCATCAAACGTCCAGATCAGTGAGCTAAATCGAGGGCGCAAAGTTTATCAGGGAAGGTGAATTGAAATAAGAGGGATTAGCGTTTGGATTGATATGTGGCAAGCAAGCTCATGGGAATGGGCTTGCTTGCGATGGCAGCCAGTGCGGTCTGGAGGTTAAATCCTACATGGCATGGTAATACAATAGGTATTTCCCACGGAATAATCAGAGATGAACGATATAAGGTATTTTCTTTGAATACTATGCTCTCCAAAAAACGGAGCAAAATATGAAAATACTTATAGTCGTGTTCATAGTGGGTGCGATTTCTGGTTGTGCAAATGGCCAGTTATTACCTAAAGCGTACAGTCCGGAACTTGCTTATAAGTGTCAGACAGATCCGTATGGTGATTATTGTCTGCACCCGCCAGCGGCAATCAAGAATTAATGATTTCGTAAAGGGTAGGCCAAGATTGGGGGCTGGTGAGTTAAAACTCCCATAGTGTGAAGGGCACTCCGTCAGGCAGTATATTGATCACTTTGAATGTTCTTTTTGGCATGCGACCTGGAGTAAATCCAAACCGAGCCCAGCGCAAATTTCCCGAGCGTTGATCATAGATGACCAGATTCCCATCGTTTTGCATGACCATACACGCGTTGTACCAGAGCGATTTATCAGTGCTGTGAGTGCTTTCAGCTATCCACAAGCGTCTCCTGGAAGGATCATAGAGAAAACCACTGTTGCTGATGACGAAATGTAGGTGTTCACGCATTTTTTTGCGCTGTAAAGTTTTGCTGTAAACTTGATTGCTATCGGCGGTCCAGACAACAGTTTCACCCTCTTTAATAACCAAGTTTCCATCGAATTGTAGTATCAATCGGAAGCGTTTGTTTTCGGACGTAAGATATTGTCCTGGTGACATGATTTGATTTGGCGGCAGCAAGGGGGTGCCGCTGGCTTGGAAGGGAGTGTAATTAATAGTCATGTTGTTCTCGTTCAATAAGTTGTTGGGCTTTTATTGAATCAAGTTCAAGGATGGTGATGGCTATGTATATGTATTGTTTACAGAGGTATTAGCATTAGACTGTAAATGCATTAGCGTCATATCTGTTTTGCAAAAGCACTTCTGTATAAGGGCGAAACCCACAAAAAAGGCGACCCGAAGGTCGCCTCATTGTTCACTCACTCAAACCCTGCAGATCAAAACTCGTGATCGGCGTTGTCCGGGTTCAGGTCGCTGATGCCCAGCTTGCCAGCGGCTTGCTCGATGGCACCGGTCTGCTTGACCAGGGCTGCAATGGCATCACGAACCACCTGGTTGCCCGCTGCGTTATCCGCTGCGATCAACTGGTCGTAGTGCTCGCCCTTGTTGGCGCGGTCAACCATGACCTGGATCTTGGCTTCTGTGTCGGCCAGATCGGACTTCAGTGTCGCGTCTGCAGCCGGGTCAATCACAACCACCAGCGACGACAGGCTTGGGCCGGTCATTTTAGTACCGTCAGCGCGCAGGTACTCGCCCAGGTACACGTTACGAATGCCCTTGGCATCGTAGAAGTGCGAGTTGTGGGTGTTGTCGCTGAAGCAGTCCTGCTCGTCTTCAGGGGAGTTGGCTTCCAGTGACACTTTCATACGCTCGCCGGCCAGTTCGCCCAGCGACAGGCTGCCCATGCCGAACAGCATTTTGCGCAGACCGTTTTGTACCGGCTCGGCTTCAAGCGTGGCGCGGTAGTTGTCGGCAACGTTGGGTGCCCAGTTGCCGACCATTTCGTCGAGGTCGTTAACCAGCAGTTGGGTCACGGCTTTCAAGTAAGCGCGACGGCGTTCGTTGTGGCCGCCAGTTGCGCCTTCGCCTTCCAGGTAGTCGGAAGCAGGGCGGTTGCCTGCACCCGGGCCTGTGCCGTTGAGGTCCTGGCCCCACAGCAGGAATTCGATTGCGTGATAACCGGTAGCCACGTTGGCTTCGGAACCGCCCAGCTCGTTCAGGCTGGCCAGGGTTTCCGGAGTGATTTCGGTGACGTCGACCTTGTCTTCGCCGATCTGAATCTGGGTGTTGGCGATGATGTTGGCGTTGGCACCCGGGTTGCCCAGTGCGCCTGCATAGTTGGCGTCAACGTAGTCGATCAGGCCTTCGTCCAGCGGCCAGGCGTTAACTTGGCCTTCCCAGTCGTCAATGATGGTGTTGCCGAAGCGAAACACTTCGCTCTGCAGGTAAGGCACACGGGCTTCAACCCATGCAGCGCGAGCGGCTTTCAGAGTGTCGTCGTTGGGCTTGGCCAGGAACGCATCGATAGCGGTTTGCAGTTTTTTGGCAGTGCTTTCAGCATCGCTGTACACGGCGTGAACCATGTCGGCGTAATGCGCAACGACGGCCTTGGCGGCAGCTTCGTCGACTTTGGCTGCGCTGATGTCAGCGGCTGGCGTCGCGGTGCTGGTGGCGGCTGCTGGCGTAGGGGCTGCGGCGGTTTTTTCCTTGTCCTTGTCGCCACAACCGGCGAGTGAGATAGCAATGGCCAGCAGACTGGCGGTTGCCAGAGGCATACGAATCATGGCGAAAATCCTGCTTCGAGAGGTGGGACAAGCGTGCGGCTGCACGCGAAACTGCCACATAATGCGAAAGATATGCATTTTGTGTAAAGAGATACTGTTGGAAATATTTCTTATTTACCGCAGGCCGCACCGGGTCTTTGCCGATTTTTGAAATATGGATTTACATATTGGCGGCCTTGTCACGTTTGGCCTGCTTCAGATAAGCGACCAACTCCCGCGAGCCAAGGGGTTTGCTGTACAAATAGCCCTGGCCTTCATGGCAGCCTTCGCCGATGACGTAGGCTTCCTGATCAATGGTTTCAACCCCTTCGGCAATCACCTGCATGCCAAGGCTTTTACCCAGCTGGATGATGGCGCGCACGATAGTGGCATCGTCGCCGTCGTCGATCAGGTCCTGAACAAAGCTTTTATCGATCTTGATTTTGTCCAGCGGCAGGCTTTTGAGGTAACTCAATGACGAATAGCCGGTGCCAAAATCATCAATCGCAATCAACGCGCCGGAGCGGCGAAGGCTCAGCAGGTGTTGGGCGGCGGTGCTGATATCTTTCATCAGGCTGGTTTCGGTGACCTCCAGTTCCAGGCTGCGCGGCGGCAAGCGGTGGCGCTGCAGGAGGTTGTTGACCACTCGCGGCAGTTCGACGTGGTGCAACTGCACCGTGGACAGATTGACCGCCATGCGCAGTTCACTGAAGCCTTGATCATGCCATTCGCGCAGTTGGCGGCAGGCTTCGTCCATTGCCCATTCACCGATGGCAATGATGCTGCCGTTTTTCTCGGCCAGCGGGATAAACAGATCGGGCGGAACCAAGCCGTGTAGCGGGTGCCGCCAGCGCAACAGGGCTTCGACGCCGACCACCCGGTGGTCGCTGTAACGAATTTGTGGCTGGTAGACCAGGGAGAGCTGGTTGCATTGCAGGGCTTCACGAAGGTCTTTTTCCAGCTCGCGCATACGCCGCATCTCGCGGTCCACGCTGGCAATATAAAACTGATAGCGGTTGCGCGAGTAACTCTTGGCCAGCGTCATGGTTTGCTCGGCTTTTTGCAGCAACTTTTCAGTGGTGTCGCCATCTTCGGGAAACAGCGTGATACCGATAGTGGCGCGCAAGCGGATGTTTTGCTGGTCAAGACAGAAGGGTGATTCAAGGTTATCCAGAATGCTCTGGGCCAGTTCGGCAGCTTCGTAGGGCTGTTCGATATGGGCCTGAATCAGCGCAAACTGATCGCCACCCAGGCGTCCCAGAGCGCCCAGGCTTCCACTGTGGGCGCGCAAGCGATCGGCCAGGGCCTGCAGCAGTTGATCGCCCGCTTGATAGCCGAACTGCTCGTTGATGCCTTTGAAGTCGTCCAGCCCCACGCAAAGCACAGCGACGCGGCGTTGCAAACGGCCAGCATCAGTGAGGATTTTGCCTAATTGCCCCTGCAGCTGCTGGCGATTGGGCAGGCCGGTCAGAAAGTCATACTGGGCCATGCGCAGCAAGGAACTTTCAGCTTCGTGACGCAAACGGTTGTTGCGTTCAATGGATGCGAGCAACTGGTTGGAAGTGTTGACCCAAACACCCAGTTCATTGTGCTCGTGACCTTTGAGCAGGGGGATCACGTGCTCGCTGGGGCGGTCCGGATTAATACTGGTCAGGTGTCCGATGACTTTGGAAAGCGGCTTGGTCAGCAACCACTGATACACCGAATACAGCACCAGCCCCATCAGCAGGGCACGCAACAGTCCGGAGAACAGCATGACCGCTGAATCGGCCAGTAACCCTTCGCCATAACTGGCGGTGTCGAGCGTGATGCTCAGGTCGCCGTAGTACTCGCTGTAAGGTCCCTTGCCTACTAGAGGAATACTGAACGTGTGCTCCTGACCCAGAATCATGTCAGTCATCCAGCGGCTCGATGAGTGTTGCAGCGCCCGTGATTTTTCGGCGAGGGCCGTCTCATTGGGATGGCCGATGGACGCGTTGCGCACGGCTCCATCCTGGAACATGCCTTCGATGACCTGCATGGCCATGTCGCGGTCCAGGCTATAAAGCGCTTGAGTCGACGGGTCGCGAAACATGTCCAGGATACGTCCGGCATCTACCGTGACGGCTTGTCGAACCCTGTAGGCGTCAAAGACAATTTGCGCGCAGCTCAATACTCCACCTACGACCACTGCTGACAGCAGTGCGATGCGGAGCAACTTCAGTGACAAGCTGTTCTTGAATTGCAGCTTCAAAGCACTTTTCCCTGTT
This sequence comes from Pseudomonas sp. MF06569, assembly GCF_059862735.1. Taxonomy (NCBI): domain Bacteria; kingdom Pseudomonadati; phylum Pseudomonadota; class Gammaproteobacteria; order Pseudomonadales; family Pseudomonadaceae; genus Pseudomonas; species Pseudomonas sp. MF06569. The sequence goes on from NZ_JCBCUZ010000029.1 coordinate 51,752, forward strand.
CCTTGCCGGTATTGCCTGTGGCCTTGTAGGTGGACGATTCACGACAGGTGCGAAAGCAATAAATACACAACGCTCACAATCGCTACTGTGTCGGTATTTTCACTTCGAACTTGAGGTGCGCTATTAAAATACACAACGCTTTCATACTAGCTGGCCCGGACTCGGCGAGCGGCTCTTTTGAAACTTTAAATCAGACCAAAAAAAACCCGGCAATGCCGGGTTTTTTTACCTGGAGTCAGGCTCAGGCAGTGAAGGCTTTACCTTCGAACTGCTCAGCGACGAACTTCCAGTTAACGAGGTTCCAGAACGCTTCAACATACTTCGGACGAACGTTGCGGTAGTCGATGTAGTAAGCGTGTTCCCAAACGTCGCAGGTCAGCAGCGGGGTGTCGCCGCTGGTCAGCGGGTTGCCGGCGCCGATGGTGCTGGCCAGGGCCAGGGAACCGTCAGCTTTCTTCACCAACCAGCCCCAGCCGGAACCGAAGGTGCCGATGGAGGTTTTGCTGAATTCTTCTTTGAACTTGTCGAACGAGCCGAAGGCAGCGTTGATGGCATCTGCCAGCGCGCCGGTTGGTTCGCCGCCGGCGTTTGGCGCCAGGCAGTTCCAGTAGAAGGTGTGGTTCCAGACCTGAGCGGCGTTGTTGAAGATACCGCCCGAAGAGGTTTTAACGATCTCTTCCAGGGTTTTGCCTTCGAACTCGGTGCCTGGCACCAGGTTGTTCAGGTTCACGACGTAGGTGTTGTGGTGCTTGTCGTGGTGAAACTCCAGGGTTTCTTTGGAGATGTGCGGCTGCAGGGCATCGTGTGCGTACGGCAGCGGCGGCAATTCGAAAGCCATGATGATTCTCCTAATCAGGTCAGTTGCGATGAGCGCAAGGCCGATCACGGGCGGCCAAACACGCGCCGATGAGTTTTTACTCTTTGCGGCGCAGGGGCTGGATCATAGCACCGGGGTGAAGGCATAACCACGCGACAACTGTGTGGGATAGACGTTTCAGCACTTTTGGCGATGTTTTTGTGACCTGCGCGCAGGTTCAGCCAGAGACGATCAACTGCACCGCCACCGCATACATCATCACCGCCACCAGCAGGTCCAGCACACGCCAGGTATTTGGCCGTGCCAGCCACGGCGCCAGCCATGCGGCGCCCAGTGCCAGGGTGAAAAACCACATCAGCGAAGCACTCGCCGCGCCCACGACATAGGCCCCTGGCACGCTTTGCTGCGCGCCGAGCGAGCCAATCAGCAAAACCGTATCCAGGTACACATGGGGATTGAGCAGGGTGACGGCCAGCGCGCTGAGCATCACGGCCTTGAGCGAGCGTGCAGTCTGGCCGGCGGATTGCTCAAGGCTCGACTTGGCGAACGCTCGACGCAGCGCCTGCGTGCCGTACCACAGCAGGAACACCGCGCCACCCCATCGCGCCACGCTGAGCAACAACGGGTTCTGCGCCAGGAGGGTCGCCAGGCCGAAGACCCCGGCCGCCACCAGCAGGGCATCGCACACCACACAAAACGCGGCCACGGGCAGGTGGTGTTCACGACGCAGGCTTTGTGCGAGAACGAATGCATTCTGGGTGCCGATGGCCATGATCAGGCCGAACGCGACCAACAGGCCATTGAGGTAGCTTTGCCACATAAGAATTACTCGTCGTGTGCAGGCGGGAGAGGGTTGTTGCTGGCTATTGTCCGGCCCTTGGATGTATAAGAAAAACCAATATTGCTGATCGCTCATTAGGAAAACTGATGTTCGACTATAAATTGCTCTCGGCCCTGGCCGCGGTAGTAGAACAAGCCGGGTTTGAACGGGCCGCTCAGGTACTGGGGTTGTCACAATCGGCCATCTCCCAGCGCATCAAGTTGCTGGAAGCGCGCATCGGTCAGCCGGTGCTGATCCGCGCCACGCCACCGACGCCGACCGAGATTGGCCGTCGCCTGCTCAACCATGTGCAACAAGTGCGCTTGCTGGAGCGTGATCTGCAAAGTGCAGTGCCGGCGCTGGATGACGAGGGGCTGCCCGAGCGCCTGCGCATTGCCCTGAATGCCGACAGCCTGGCCACCTGGTGGGCACCGGCGGTGGGTGATTTTTGTGCCGAGCAGCACCTGTTGCTGGACCTGGTGGTTGAGGATCAGACCGTTGGCCTCAAACGCATGCGCGCCGGTGAAGTGGCTGCCTGCCTGTGTGCCAGTGAGCGGCCGGTGGCCGGGGCCCGTAGCGTGCTGCTGGGCGCCATGCGCTATCGGGCACTGGCGAGCCCGGCTTTTATTGCACGGCATTTTCCTGAGGGTGTGAGCCCGGCGTTGCTGTCAAAAACGCCAGCCCTGGTGTTTGGCCCGGATGATTTTCTGCAACACCGCTACCTGGCCGCACTGGGCGTAGACGGTGGATTCGAACACCATTTGTGCCCGTCCTCGGAAGGGTTTATCCGTTTGGCCGAGGCGGGTCTGGGATGGGGGCTGGTCCCGGAGTTACAAGTGCGCGAACAGCTTGAATGTGGACGTCTGGTGGAGCTTTTGCCAGATAAACCCATCGACGTGCCACTGTACTGGCATCATTGGCGTAATGGCGGACAACTGCTGAGTCAACTGACTGAGCATTTATCTCGTTCCGCGTCACGGTGGTTAGTGCCTTTGGCCTGATAACCGGCGTTTAAAGAGCAAGCAGCAAGAATTACAGCATTTGGAGTGATTGATGAAGATTCTGGTCACCGGCGCGAGCGGCTTTATCGGGGGACGCTTCGCGCGCTTTGCCCTGGAGCAGGGCTTTGACGTGCGGGTCAGCGGGCGACGGGCTGAGGGTGTTGAACACCTGGTGCGGCGTGGGGCTGAATTTATCCCGGGTGATTTGACCGATGGCTTGCTGGTGCGTGACCTGTGTGTCGATGTCGACGCTGTGGTGCATTGTGCTGGCCATAGGGGCGCCTGGGGGCGTTATCAGGACTTCCACCGTGACAACGTGCTGGTGACCGAGAACGTGGTTGAGGCCTGCTTGAAGCAGCGGGTGCGCCGCCTGGTGCATTTGTCCTCTGCATCCTTGTACTTCGATGGCCGTTCCCACATCGACCTCACCGAAGAACAGTTGCCCAGGCGTTTTCGGCACCCCTATGCCGCGACCAAAAACCTGGCGGAGCAAAAGGTGTTCGGTGCCCAGGAGTTCGGCCTTGAAGTGATTGCACTGCGTCCGCGGTTTGTCACGGGGGCGGGGGATATGAGCATGTTCCCGCGCTTGTTGAAAATGCAGCGCAAAGGTCGCCTGGCCATCGTGGGCAACGGCCTGAACAAGGTCGACTTCACCAGTGTGCAAAACCTCAACGAGGCGTTGATGAGCAGCCTGTTGAATACGGGTTCGGCCTTGGGCAGGGCCTACAACATCAGTAATGGCACGCCCATCCCGTTGTGGGATGTGATCAATTATGTGATGCGCCAAATGAACGTGCCGCAAGTAACCCGTTATCGCGGCTACGGCCTGGCCTACAGTCTGGGCGCGCTGAGCGAAGTCGGCTGCAAGCTGTGGCCGGGCCAGCCCGAACCGTCACGTTCGCGTTTGGGGGTGCAGATCATGGACAAAGACTTTACCCTCGACATCAGCCGTGCCCGGCATTACCTGGACTACGACCCCAAAGTCAGTCTGTGGGCCGCACTGGATGAGTTCTGTGGCTGGTGGAAAGCTCAGGAATCGCCGTACCGATAAATGCTTGTAACTGAGCGCTATTTTTGAAGGTTTACCATGCGTAACGATGCCCGCGACGACTTTGAACATGTCCCGACCTTGCGCGCCGATGCCCATGATCATGATGAGCTGGCGCCCACGGACGCTGCTCGTGAGCGCACCACGGTTTATTCACGCAATACACCGGTGATCAAGGTCAAGGGTCCGAGTACCGGGCCTTTGTGGACGTTGATCTGTGCCTTGCTGCTTGCCGTGGGCGGGCTTGCCTGGTGGAGCTTTCAGCAGATCTCGCTGATGGAGCAGCAACTGGTGGCGACCCAGGAAAGCTTTGCCCGCATCAGTGAAGATGCGGCGGGGCGGTTGCAGGCCATTTCCGGCAAGGTGGTGGCCAGCGAGTCGAGCATCAACAATGGCAGCGAAGCCCTGAAGTTGCAGATCAAGCAGCTCGAAGAGCAGCTTCTTGAGCAGAGCAAACGTCAGCAGGGTGTTGTGGCGGGGCAGCAGGGCGAGCTGGATCAGCGCTTTGAGCAGATCAATGCGGCGATGGTGCTGCAGGTGACGGCGCAAAAAGAAACCCAGGCCAGGCTCGAAGCCGAGTTGAAAACGTTGGGTGCTGAGTTGTCGACGCTCAAGGCCGGTGTCGCGCAACAGGCTGTAGACGTGGCGGCCCTTAAAAAACAAGGTAATCCGAGTGTGGCGCTCGAGCGTCTGGAACAAGACATGATCGTGCTCAAGAGCGAACTGGAAAACCGCCCGGCACCTGCCCAAGGCGCCAATGCAGCGGAGTTTGACGTGTTTCGCGCCCAGATGACGCGCAACATCAATACCCTGCAAAGCCAGATTCAGAACTTGCAGAAGCAGATCAGCGCCCGCCCGTAAATCGCAACACTGAACGTGTGGGAGCGGGCTTGCCCGCCCCCACACGTCCCACTACTTCGCCTTGTCTTCACGCCCACGCAGCACCTGATTGGGCATCGCCAGCGCTGCAGCCAGCCCCAGCAACGACACCGCCGCGCTGATGGTCAGCAGGTGGCGGAAAGTCAGCAGCAGTTCTGCCCGCAGGTTATCCAGCGCGGGGCCCTGGACCGCGTTCAGGCTGTCGAGCAACACATTCCCCGAGCTGCCTTCACCGATCAAGGGCTGCCCCATGACCGGTGACAGTATCGAGTCGTGCAGCAACGCCAGCAGCAGGGCCGACATCAAGGCGACCCCCATCGCACCGCCCAAGGCGCGAAACAGATTGGTGGTGCTGGTCGCCACGCCAATGTCTTGCTGCTGCACCGAGTTCTGCGCGCCCACCAGCGAGGTTGGAAACTGCATGCCCGAAGCGATCCCGCTGAAAAGCATGAATACGGCGCTCAACAACTCTGCGCTTGGCGGGCTGAAAGCCATTCCGAGGATGGACAGGGGCATCAGCACGGCACCGGCTAAAATCATCGGTTTGTAGTGTCCGGTGACCGAAGTCCTGCGCCCGGCAAAATAGGCCCCGATCGGCAAGCCTATGGCCAGAGGCAGCAGGTGCAGGGCCGCGCTGTCGGCCCCCGCGCCGGTGATGCTCTGATACCGCAACGGCATGAGCACAATCAGGGAAATGGCCTGGAAGCTGGTGAAAAATACTGTGCACCAGCACAGCACCGCATTGCGATTGGCAAACAGGTGCATGGGCAGCAACGGTTCAGTCGTGCGACGTTCATGCCACACAAACAGCCCCAGCGCGATCAGTGCAACCGCCAGAAACCCGGCGACCTGATCATCGCGCCAGCTATGGCCCTGACCGATAAACGTGATGCTCAGCAGCTGCGACGTCAGGCCCACGATCATCAGCATCGTGCCCAAGTAGTCAATAATCGGTTTGCGTTGCGGGACAGGTAGCCCGACCAGCGTGCGATAGGAGATCCACCAGGCTGCGAGACCCAGGGGCAAATTGATTAAAAATACCCAGCGCCACGACAGGTACTCAGTCATGTAACCGCCCAGTACCGGCCCCGCGACGCTGGCCAGGGCATACATGCTGCTGAAGTAGCCCTGATAGCGACCTCGTTCGCGTGGTGGAACAATGTCGCCGATGATCGCCTGGCTCACCGATATCATCCCGCCAGCACCAATCCCCTGAATGATCCTTGCCAGGACCAACTGCTCCATGTTCTGCGCGAGCCCGCAAAACAGCGAGGCGAGGGTAAAGAGCCCCATGCCGAACAGCATCAGGCGCCTGCGCCCGTACAAGTCGCCGAGCTTGCCGTAGATTGGCACGGCCACTGTCATGGCCACCATATAGCCCGAAATCACCCACGCGAGCTGGCTGACATCCTTGAACTGGGCGGAAATGGCGGGCATGGAGACGGCGACAATGGTTTGATCCAGCGCCCCCAGGAAAATCGCCAGCATCAGGGCGATCAGGATGCTGCGAATATCAGGCTTGGTCTGGGGCGGCTGATTCAAACTGGTCACGAAAACACCTTTGGGCGGCAAACCTATGGCGGAATGCCGTTAGTCTACTCGATAGCCTGCTATTCGATAGCCTCGTAAGGGAGCCCCACGTAATTTTCTGCAATGGTCGTGCGCCCCGCCCGGGAGTCGACGAAGTACGCCAGTTCACTGTCAGCAATACGCTGGCTAAAGCCGTCACTGTCGGGGAAACGGTGCAACATAGAGGTCATCCACCACGAGAACCGTTCAGCCTTCCAGACGCGCCTCAGGCACACCTCGGAATAGCGTTCCAGCAGATCGGTGCGACCTTCGCCGTAGACCTTGAGCAGAATATTGAACAGTGTGCTCACATCGCTGGCGGCCAGGTTCAAACCCTTTGCTCCGGTCGGCGGCACGATATGCGCGGCGTCGCCCACCAGAAACATGCGCCCGAACTGCATCGGCTCGACCACAAAACTGCGCAGTGGCGCGATGCTTTTTTCGATGGACGGCCCGGTGATCAAGCGCTCGGCCAACGCCTTGGGCAGACGGGTTTTCAGCTCGTCCCAAAAGCGTTGATCAGACCAGTCCTCGACCTTTTCCTGTGCCGGGACCTGCAGGTAATAACGGCTGCGGGTAGCCGAACGCTGGCTGCACAGGGCAAAGCCGCGTTCGTGTTTGGCATACACCAGTTCGTCGTTGACCGGCGGCGTATCGGCCAGTACGCCGAGCCAGCCGAAGGGATACACACGTTCGAAGATTTTCAGGACATCACTGGGAATCGACTGACGCGCCACGCCGTGAAAACCATCGCAGCCGGCAATGTAATCGCAGTCCAGGCGCCAGCTTTCGCCCTCTTTATCGAATGTGACGTACGGCGTATCGGTTTTCATCCCGTGGGGTTGAACGTTGCTGGCGCTGTAGAGGGTCTGCGCCCCGGCTTCCTCCCGAGCGGCCATCAGATCGCGGGTCACCTCGGTCTGGCCGTAGACCATCACTGTTTTGCCGCCGGTCAGGCCTTTGAGGTCGATATGCACCTGACGGTTATCCAGGGCCAGTTCAAAGCCGTCATGGACAAGCCCTTCAGCGTCCATGCGCTGACTGACACCGGCCTGGCGCAACAGGTCGACCATGCCTTGCTCCAGCACTCCGGCGCGAATCCGCCCCAGGACGTATTCGCCGGTCTGGCGTTCGATGATGACGTTATCGATACCGGCGTTATGCAGCAGTTGACCCAGCAGCAGGCCTGAAGGACCGGCGCCGATAATAGCGACTTGAGTTCTCATTATTGTTCTCTCGCGCAGCCTCGTCCGCAGAGGACGAGTGGGTTCTTATTAATTTATGCTTGTATTTTTCGCTTGCGAGAGAAGCAATAGAAGGTGATAAACACGTTAATGTCGGTACTTTTCGCTAATCGGTGCGATTATCGGCCTTCAGGAATGACTTCAGAACGGGCGCCCATGAATCCTTCAATCCCGGTGTTCAAGCTGTACGGCGAGCAGCAGGACTGGCTTGGCCCCGACCTGTTGCACTGCGAAACCATCTCGCTGCGCAGCCGCGTCCACGACTGGGAGATCCATCCCCATAGGCATGCCGACCTGTGCCAGTTGCTCTATGTCCACACGGGCAGGGCGCGGGTTGAAGTCGAAGGCCAGTTTCATGTTCTGGAGCAATCCGCCATCCAGATCATCCCGCCGCTGTCTGTACACGGCTTTCAGTTTTCGCCGAACGTTGAGGGCTTTGTGCTGACGCTGGCAGCTCCCTTGGTGGCTCAACTGCAAGCGCAGCTGGGCGGATCAGTGAGCTTGCTGCAACGGGTCGCCAGTTACCCGGCTGGCAAGGATCGCGATTACCTCAACAACCTGTTCAGTGAGCTGCAAAGTGAGTATGTCGGCGCGCAACCCGCCCGCGACATGCTCTTGCAATCGCTGATCAGTGTGCTGCTGGTGTGGGTCACTCGCCAGGTGATTCAGCGCCGTGAAGCCAAGCAGGTGCCATCACGGGGGCGTGAGTACCTGAGCGTATTCAATCAACGGGTCGAGACACAGTTTTGCGAGCAACCGAATGTCGAGCAACTGGCGCATCAGGTGGGCATTTCAGTGGCGCACCTGAACAGCATCTGCCGCGAGCTGGCGGGGCAGTCGGCGTTGCAGATCATCCATCAACGGATTTTGCTGGAGGCAAAGCGGCATTTGATTTACACGCCGATGACCATCAGCGAGGTGTCTGACAGTCTGGGCTTTGCTGACCCGGCGTATTTTGCGCGGTTTTTCCGGCGCCTGAGCGGAACATCGCCCAGCGCCTTTCGAACAGGTCGGGCTGACGGCATCAGCCCGGCCTGATGCTCCGGGGCTTCCTTACCTCAGAGCGCTGAACAGGGCATTGCAGTGCGCGCCATTGCAACTGGCGATCAATCCGGATGCTTGCCGGGTTTGCTCAGCGCGGTAGCAAGCGCCTGCAAACAGTACAGCGGCAGCGAAAACGACAAACACGGTCATGCATCTTGTTTTTGTTTTAGTAGTCATGGCATTTGCTCCCTGACGTCACAGGCTTGAGGCTAGTTCAGACTTAGGTTCTTGCCATGCCAGTTGTACGAGGGGTTGTGCCCGATTTCATCCTTCAAATGGACTAGATGCGCCAGCCTTTGTAGTCGCTGGCGAAGGAACGAGACTGCGTCCGGTTGCGTAGCGACCGTAAATCCTGAATCCCGGTTTTGCCTGATACGACGCGGTATCAGGCTTTACGACGACTTCGTCGCCGGACGCAGCCTCGTTCCTTCGACAGCGACTACGGGGCTCGGTTTACAAGTCTTTATCCCACGCCGGTTCATCGGTGAAGCGTTCGGCGAGAAAGTCGAGCATGCTGCGCAAGGTTGCAGGCATGTGTTTGCGTGAGGCATACACCGCGTAAATGTTCATCAGGCGCGGTTCTGCTTCGGGCAGCAGGCGCACCAGTTCACCGCGTTGCACATACACCCCGGCCTGGTAGCTGGGCAGCAGCGAAACCCCCGCACCCGCCAGAGTGGCGCTCAACAAGGTGCTCGCTTCGTTGGCGCTGATGTTGCCTTGTACCGGGACCGACAAGTCCTCACCGTGGTGGGTGAAGTGCCACAGGCTCTTGCCGTAGTAGGAGTGGGTCAGGCAGTTGTGTCGGCTCAGTTCGTCGACCTGCTGCGGCGCCGGGCGTTCGCGCAGATACGCCGGGGACGCACAGAGCACCGAGCGACAAACGGTAAGCTTGCGGGCGATCAGGCTCGGGTCCAGGTCATTGCTGGTGCGAATCGCCAGGTCGATGCGCTCGTCTACCAGATTCACCGTGCGGTCGAGCATCTGCAGATCAATGCTGACCTGCGGATAAAGCCGTACGTAGTCAGTCACTGCCGCAGCCAGTTGCGCCTGTCCGAACGAGGTACTGACACTGATGCGCAGCAATCCCCGTGGTGCATCGGTGGGCGCATCCACGGCGGCCTGCATGTCGTCAGCCAGCTCCAGCAGTTGTCGGCAGCGGGGCAGGGTCTCATTGCCCGCAGCAGTCAGGCTCAACTTGCGCGTGGTGCGGTGCATCAAGCGTGCACCTACCCATTCTTCCAGCTCCGCCAGGTAGCGTGACACCACCGGGCGTGACAGATCCAGATGATCGGCCGCCGCTGACTGGCTGCCGAGGTCGACAACGGTAACAAACACACGCATTGCAATAAGACGATCCATGATCTGCCCGATATCTGAAACAAACTATGTTCAAGCATCGCATTTTTAGTTCGCGATCGTGCAACTAAGCTCTGTCTATCGCCGACCCTGGCCACTGACTCAGGAATCACCCATGACTGGATTTTCGACCCTTCGCCGTTTTGTCCTCAGCGCTGTTGTGCTGGGCTTTGCAGCCCATGCTGCCGCTCAGGCACCGTTGACCCTGGACGTGTACAACCCTGGAGAGGCGGCGATTTTCCCCGTGTCTTCGGTGCTGGTCAGTGGTGACAAGGACGCCATTCTGGTCGATGCCCAGTTCGGCAAGGCCCAGGCCCAGCAGGTGGTCGACAAGATTCGCGCCAGCGGCAAAAACCTCACCACGATCTACATCAGCCACGGCGACCCGGACTACTACTTTGGCCTTGAAACCCTGACCCAGGCATTCCCCGACGCGAAGGTCGTGGCCTCGGCGCCGACGGTTGCACATATCAATGAAACCAAAGATGCCAAGCTGGCCTTCTGGGGTCCGAAAATGGGCGCCGATGTACCGGGCAAAGTGATCGTGCCGCAGGTTCTCAAGGGCAATACCCTGGACCTTGAAGGGCGTGAGCTGGATGTGGTCGGCCTCACCGGGCGCCAGCCGGATCGCACTTTCGTATGGATTCCATCACTCAAAGCCGTGGTCGGTGGTGTGGTAGTGGCCGACAACCTGCACGTATGGATGGCCGACACCCAGACCCCGCAATCGCACAAACAGTGGCTGGCCACACTCAAGCGCATCGACAGCCTGCAGCCGAAAGTCGTGGTGCCGGGTCATTATCTGGGTGAAAGCGATCGCTCGTTGAAGGCCGTGTATTTCACCCGCGACTACATCAAGGCGTTTGACGAAGAAGCCCTCAAGGCCAGCAATTCGAGCGAACTGATCGCCGCCATGAAAAAACGCTACCCGGACCTGGGCGAAGCGTCTTCGCTGGAGCTCAGTGCCAAAGTGGCCAAGGGCGAAATGAAGTGGTGAAAGATCCCAACGTTATTCCCAACACACTGGAGAGCGTCATGAGCAAAATTGCAATTATCGGAGCGACTGGTCGTGCCGGCAGCCAACTGCTGGAAGAAGCCCTGCGCCGCGGTCACAGCGTTACGGCCATTGCCCGCAACGCTTCCAAGTTGGGTGAGCGTGCCGGTGTCGTGATCAAGGACCTCGACATCAACAATGGCCAGGCCCTGCAGGACGCAGTGGCGGGGCATGACGTGGTGCTCAGCGCGGCGCATTTTTCGACCCAGCCAGCCTCGACTATTATCGATCCGGTAAAAAAAGCTGGCGTCAAACGCCTGCTGTTTGTTGGCGGCGCGGGTTCCCTGTTGTTGCCTGATGACAGCAAAGTCATCGACAGTCCGGGCTTTCCCGAAGAGTACCGCGCGGAGGCCTCGGCTGGCTGTGTGTACCTCGACACCCTGCGCGCCGAAAAAGACCTGGACTGGAGTTTCCTGTCGCCGTCTGCCGAGTTTGTCGAAGGTGAACGCACAGGCACGTTCCGCTTGGGTGCAGACCACCTGCTGATCAGCGCTGAAGGCAAAAGCTGGATCAGCTTTGCTGACTTCGCCATCGCCATGCTGGATGAAGTCGAACAACCCAAGCATTCCCGCCAGCGGTTCACAGTGGGGTATTGAGCCTTACGGTTGGGGGCAACTGCGCCATTTCGCGCTTCGCCCCTTGCCTGTGGATTCGATCAACCCTTCAGCTTTCAACGTTCGTAACACCAGGCGCACCGTGTCCTCTGAGACGGGCATGGCATCGCAGGCTTCGTGTATTAGCGACAAGGCGTCCCGATAGCCGGCAATCTCCTGCTCGGAGCGATTTTTGTAGCTTCAGGTTATCCGTGGCGTATTAATCCACGGCTGATCAGTATCCCTTGCCTGTTTCACCAGCCAATCCAGCAACTCTCGCAGCGGTGCGGACGGTTCGTTGCGCGCAGAACACACCAGCAAGTAGGCGGCGCCGGTCCGTACTTTGAAGTCAAAGGGCATGGCCAGTCGGCCAGCCTTGAGGTCATCCCCTATCAGTGACCAGTCGCCTATGGCGACACCGTTGCCCTGGGCGGCTACGGTCATGGCCAGGTCCAGGGTGTCGAAGTACTGGCTCTTGCAGATCATCGACACATCTCCCCCCGCCGCAGCCAGCCAGTTGATCCAGTCCTGTTGATCACGGCTGGGGTGCAGCAGGGTGTGGTGTGCAAGGTCGTTCAGGTGGTTGATGGCGTTGCTGCCGTCCAGCAGGTGCGGGGCGCATACCGGGGTCAGTTGTTCGTCGAACAGGTGCTGGCCTTCGCGCTTGGGCCCCGGCTGCGGGCTGTAGATCACGGCGGCATCGAAAGCCTCACGACGAAAGTCCACCCCGTGCTGCACGCTGCTGGTCAGTTCCACCGGCACGTCGGGGCGCAGTTCTTGCCAGTGCAGCAACTTGGGCAGCAGCCAGCGCAGCATGCAGGTTGGGGCCTTGATCTGCAGCGGGGTACGGCGAATGCTGGCGTACTCGACTGCCTCGCCGATCATGTCGAACACCTGCTCGATACGCGGATACAGCGCCTGGCCCTGTTCGGTCAGGCTCAGGCCGCGAGCCTGGCGATGAAACAGCGCATACCCCAGATGTTCCTCAAGCCCGGCAATTTGTCGGCTCACCGCCCCCTGGGTGATGTGCAACTGCTCACCGGCACGGGTGAAGTTGCAACATTGAGCCGTGATCAAAAAAGTATGCAGCGCGGGAAGTGGCGGTAGGCGTTTCATCAGTGGTCAGCCATGAGTCCAGGACATGGCTAGTATGAGCACGTTTGCGTTGTGCGCACCACAGCCGACCGCTTCAATGGTTCATTCCCGAACAAGAAGAGGAGCAGGACACATGGCGACGTGCGGCGAAGTATTGGTCAAGTTGCTGGAGGCGTACGGGGTCGAGCAGGTGTTCGGCATCCCCGGCGTACACACCGTTGAACTGTACCGCGGGCTGGCAGGGTCCAGGATCAGCCACGTCACCCCGCGTCACGAGCAGGGTGCCGGTTTTATGGCTGACGGCTATGCCCGTACCAGCGGCAAGCCCGGTGTGTGCTTCATCATTACCGGCCCCGGCATGACCAATATCACGACTGCGATGGGCCAGGCTTATGCGGATTCGATTCCGATGCTGGTGATTTCCAGTGTGCAGTCGCGCAGCCAGTTGGGCGGGGGGCGTGGCAAGTTGCACGAATTGCCGAATCAGGGAGCGCTGGTGGCTGGCGTGGCGGCGTTTTCCCACACCCTGATGTCGGCGGCAGAGTTGCCGGGCGTGCTGGCGCGGGCATTTGCGCTGTTTCAGGCCGGTCGCCCACGGCCTGTGCATATCGAGATTCCCCTGGACGTACTGGTGGAAAACGCCGACGCATTGCTTGCCAGTCACCCTGTCAGCATTGCCCGGCCAGGGGCTTCGCCTGCTGCCATCGAGCAGATGAGCCAGCGCTTGACCCATGCCAAACGGCCGTTGATTCTGGCGGGTGGCGGCGCGATAGAGGCGGCCCCCGCGCTGCTAAAACTGGCGGAGCGACTGGGCGCCCCGGTGGCCCTGACTATTAATGCCAAGGGCATGCTGCCTTCGGATCACCCCCTGTTGATTGGCTCGACCCAATCACTGGTTGCGACACGGGCGCTTGTGGCCGAGGCGGACGTGGTGCTGGCCATTGGCACCGAACTGGCCGAGACCGATTACGACGTGACCTTTGCTGGCGGTTTTGAAATCCCTGGCGCCTTGTTGCGCATCGATATCGACCCGGATCAGACCGTGCGCAACTACCC